>JALZWJ010000305.1 GCA_023300065.1 Akkermansiaceae bacterium | reverse complement strand
GCCATGAGGGCGGCGAGGAGAGAGGTGATCGCTCCGATCCAGGCGATGGTATTAATTCCCCAAAGTGCTTCTAAGGTCTCGGTCCCGATCGAGGTATAGAAACGAGCCATCATGAAGACACCGGCTGCAACCATGGTGGCGGCGTGGATGAGGGCTGAAACAGGGGTGGGGCCTTCCATGGCGTCAGGAAGCCACACGTGGAGAGGGGCTTGAGCCGACTTACCCATCGCTCCCATGAAGATCAGTAAGATGGAGGCCGACAAGACGGTGAGTGAAGGAACGAGCTCGCCTGGGTCGGTGCTCCCTGCGAAGAATTCTTGGATTCCATCGAAAGTCATGGAGCCTGTGATGCCCCAGAGCATGAGGATGCCGATCATGAAACCGAAGTCACCGATGCGGTTTGTGAGGAAGGCTTTCTTGGCAGCGTCAGCGGCGGACTCCTTATTATACCAATGTCCGATGAGGAGGTAGGAGCTGAGTCCGACGAGCTCCCAGAAGATGAACATCATGATGAAGTTCGAGGCGAGGACGATGCCGGTCATGGAGAACATGAAGAGCGAGAGTCCGCAGAAGTAGCGCGCCTTGGAGGCGTCATCCTTCATGTAGGCGAGCGAGAAGAGGTGAACGAGGAACCCCACTCCAGTCACGATGAGCATCATGCCTTTGGAGAGTTGGTCGAGCTCGAGGCCGAGCTGGATTTGGAAGTCGCCGATCGCGATCCAATTGAAGGCGACTGATACGGCGTCATCACTCAGAAGGAGGATGACGGCAAAGACCAAGGTGGCGAATGCGGAAGCGGTCGCGACGAGGGCCGAGACAGATTGCATCCGTTTCAATCCAAGGTGGATGATAGCGGCGGAGAGAAGGGGAAGGCCTAAGATGAGCCAAGCGAGTGAGTCCATGAGAAATCAGAAGTCAGAAATTAGCCGCGCATCGAGTTGAGATCCTCGACGTTGATGGTTTGGCGGGCGCGGTAGAGTGCCACGATGATCGCGAGGCCGACGGCAACCTCAGCGGCTGCCACGGTGATGATGAAAAAGACGAAGACTTGGCCGTTGTAGTCGGGCAGTCCGTCCGGCTGAATGTGGAACCTAGAGAAGGCCACCAAAGTGAGACTGGCGGCTGCGAGCATGAGCTCGAGGGACATGAAAATGACGATGATGTTACGTCGGATGATCACACCTGCGAGACCAATCGCGAAGAGGAGGCCGGAGATGAAGAGGAATTCGTGAAGCGAAGCCATGAGAACTACGATGAAAAATTAGGAAGCGGAAGGAGCCTTTTTAGCGGAACGTTTAGAAAGAACGACGACCCCGATGGTGGCCACGAGAAGAAGGGCACCCATGATTTGGAGGGGGAAATTGTAGCCTTTAAAAATGGCGTGTCCGATGAGGTTGGTATCGGGAAGCTTAGGAGCGGTCTCGTGTGCGAGGCTCTTATAGATTGCGGATTGCTCGAGGAGCGGGAGGGGCTCACCATTTTCATCAGTGCGGAGGTAGTGCTCCTGAGCTGACTTTTTCATGGTCTCGGCGGTGATTTCTTTGAACTCACCGGCTTCGCCTTGATTATGCGATTGGATGACGCCGAGAACCTGAACCACAAGG
Organism: Akkermansiaceae bacterium; assembly: GCA_023300065.1. GTDB lineage: Bacteria > Verrucomicrobiota > Verrucomicrobiia > Verrucomicrobiales > Akkermansiaceae > SW10. Next base: position 1,170 of record JALZWJ010000305.1, on the reverse strand, counting down.
AGAAGGGGGATGACGACTCCGGCGAGGACGGTGGATGACTTGAACTTGACCGGCTTCTCATCGTTGAGGTCGAGAAGCATGATGATGAAGATGAAGAGCACCATGATGGCACCAGCATAGACGAGGATTTGAACGATGCCGACGAAGTAGGCATTCAGGCCGATGAAGAGTCCGGCAAGCCCGATGAAGGAAAGGACCATCGCAAGGGCGCTGGAAACCGGGTTCCGGAAGGCGACAAGCAGGATCCCGCCAACAACGGCAAGGATGGCAAAGAGGTAGAAGGCTAAGATGTGCATAGAACCAGTTAAGGGGTGATTGGGTTAACAGGTTAGTGGGTTATTGAGACTTGGTTGCCGACTTGGCGAGGTAGGACATGTATCCGTTGAGGACCTTGGCGGCATGATCGAAAAGCTGCCGGGTCTCAGTTAGGATCTCGGTTGTGATTAATTCGTCGTCGTTGGCGCAGATGACTTGGTCTAAAGCTTCGTTGAGAGAGCCTCTCGCAATAGAACAGAACTTGTAATTGTCGCGGTAGTGAAAGCGGCCGTATCCTTCGGCAATATTGTGAGTGGTGGAGCGGGAAGAGCGTTTGAGTTGATCAGCTAAGGAGTATTCCCGCTGGTTAAGGAGCTTTGGTGTCACATTTTTAGCAATGAAAATCCGAAAGGCACGGCATGCCTTCCAAGTCTCCAATTCTTCAAATGTTTGTAAACTAGCCATCTTAATAACTTCTTAACTCAATCACGAATCACTTTAAATTATTCCACTTGTTAACGAGGCCGACGCGCTTTCCGCCGATTTCGTAGAGGCGGTCTTTGTCGTGGACCATTTCCTTGCGGTTGGAGCCGGTGACGATGTAGTCGGGGCGGAGATAGATGGCTTGCTCTGGGCAAACTTCCTCACACATGCCGCAGTAGATGCAGCGGGTCATGTCGATGTCGAAGGCCTTGGGGCGTTTCTCGACCTTGGCCCATTCGTCGGTGGAGGGGATCTCGCCTGGGGCGATCTTGATGGCCTTTGGTGGGCAGATGAATTCGCAGAGCTGGCAAGAGACGCAGCGCTCGCGGTCTTGCTCATCGGTGACGAGAGCAGGGGTGCCGCGGTAGTATTCAGGGAGTTGGTCATCCCACTTTTGCTCAGGATACTGCATCGTGATGCCGACGCCAGATG
>JALZWJ010000304.1 GCA_023300065.1 Akkermansiaceae bacterium | reverse complement strand
CCTCGGCGCCAAAAACCTCCCCGACTACCAATCCGCCATCGCCGCCCTCTCACTCCCCCCCCTCAATGACGAGACATTAAAAATGCTCACCGCCCGTTCAGCGGCCCTCCAATAGAATTTCCAAGCTTGCCGAATCCCCATTTCCACCGTTTCCTCTAGAAGTCGTTGAGTCTGTTACCAACCAGCTTCAGAATATCGCGTCTTTGATCAACACCCAGCTTGGTCACTTCTCACCAATTAATGAATTTTCAAATCACCATCGCTCTCTTCTCGGCCCTCCTCCTCCAAGCCTTCGGCTGAGATGGATGAAAACTCACCACCCCGCCAGTTGGCGGATTCAACACTAACAGCGACTCCCGCTTCAGCCTCTCAGTAGACTACACCCTCCGCATCAGCGATGACCTCTACCGCGGCGACCGCCAAGTCTCGAACCCCAACGAAGTCGAAACCGTCTTCCACCGCTACAGCATCACCGGGGCCTACCGCATCTCAGACCAATTCGTCGTCCAAGCCACCGTCCCCTTCCTTGACGGAACCTTTGAAGAAAGAGGCATCGACACCGAAAACATCTCCGGGCTCGGCGACATCTCCCTCCTCGCAACCTGGCGTTCCACCCAGGTCAAAGGACTCCACTTCAACCTCGGATTCATCCTCCCCACCGGCGCCGACCGAAACCAACCCATCGTAGGGATCGATGCCCCCTCCGTCTTCCAACTTGGAACCGGAGCTTGGCAAGTCCTCCTGGGCGCTGGATACAGCCAACAAGTCAACGGATGGGCCCTCTTCTCCCAGATCGATGTCAGCCTCCCACTCCAAACCAGCAGCCAAGGCTTCAAACCTGCCGAAAGCTACTTCCTCACTATCGGAGCCAGCCGGGCCGTCAGCGATTCGCTAAGACTCGGCTTCGCCGTGCAGGGCAGCCGCACGACAGAAGACTCATTCCTAGGCCTCAACCTCGGCAACACCGGCGCAACCAGCCTCTCTCTCAGACCCTCCTTGGCCTGGCAGATCAACGACCGCTTCGCCATGTCCGCCTCCGTCGAGGTCCCAGTCTACCGCGACGTCAACGAAACCGGCATCGCCGCAGGCCCCTCTTGGCAGATTGGCTTCAGCACCAGCTTCTAACAAAAAATCCGCTTAACGCAGGGAGTGCAGCTCGCGGTATTGAATCGCCTCCACCCCCAACGCCGCCGCCGTGCCCAGGATCATCTCCTCGGTCGCCGTTCTAGGCACCTGCCCCGCAGGCCGCGTTAACCCACGGATAATACGTCCGTAACTCTCAGCCCCACCCACATGGCTGAGGAGCTTCATCGAAATATGCGCCGCATCCAGAGATGGGAAAACCAAAACATCCGCACGGGGCTTAGGAGCCACGCCCGGTAACTTCACCCTCGCCGACTCAGGGTCCAAGGCCACGTCTAGCTGAATCTCCCCATCAATATCACAATCATCGATCGAGACCTTCTCGCGCGCTAACGCCATCGCCGCCTGCATCTTCAAAGCCCCCTCCGTAGGAGAACTCCCGTGATTCGAATGACTTAAAAGCGCCACCCGTGCACGCCTCCCTAAGTGATGATGAGCCAGCATCCCAGTCTCCGCCGCGATGCTCGCCAAGTCCTCCACCTTCGGATCAGGAATCAGGCCCGTATCAGCCAAGAACAGAACCCCATTCTCACCAAAATTAGCCAGAGCCTGTGACGTCAAAACCGTCACCGCAAACACCCGGGGAACATTAGGATCAGGCTTCACCAGATGCAGCAGTGGGCGGAAAACCCCTGCAGGTGCCATCTGGTTTCCACCAAGGCACGCATCCGCCTGACCATACTGAACCATCATCGCCGCAAAGTAATGGGGCTTCGCAATCACATCCTCCACAGCCACCCCCTTCAGCCCCCGATAACGCTCGATCCGATCCAAGCGATCACAGAACAACTGGAAGTCAGACGACTTCGTAGGATCGATCACCCTCACGAACTCCATCGAGAGATCCAGCTCCTTCGCCATCGTAAAAATCTTCTCTCGGTTCCCCAAAAGAATCGGCACCCCCAGCCCTAGCTCCACAAATCTCGCCGCAACTCGCAGGATGCGCTCATCTTCCCCTTCCGGAAAAACAATCCGTTTCGGGTGACGTTGAAGCTGATCAAAAAGAGGTTGGGTAAAAGAATTCGGCTCGTGAAAATGAGACATAATGTGTGCAGGATTGCGCCTGTCGTAGAATCTAGTAAGAGAAACCCTCAGCGACAACGCCAAAGCTCCCATGCTTGCAGATTACCACACCCACACCCCACTTTGCCGACATGCCGAAGGGGAGCCAGAAGCCTACATCGACCACGCCATCGCCGCCGGGCTCGCCGAATACGGCATCTCAGACCACGCCCCCCAATCGCCCGAGCCCTTCGATGACTGGCGCATGCTAGAGGCCGAGCTCCCCGCATACTTCGACTGGATCGCCCGCGCCCGTAAGCACGCAGGCACCCGCCTCCCCGTCCGCGCAGGACTAGAGTGCGACTGGCTCCCAGATTGCCACGACTTCATCGGCCACCTCGCTGGCACCTACCACTGGGACTACCTCATCGGCTCCATCCACTACCTCGGCGACAAATGGGACTTTGATAATCCCAAATGGCTCGGCCGCTGGGCCGAGACCGACATCGACCAGATCTGGACCAACTACTGGCAAGAATACACCGCCATGGCAAAATCCGGCCTCTTCGACTTCCTCGGCCACCCAGACCTTATCAAAAAATTCGCCTACACCCCAGAGGGCGACCTCAGACGATTCTACGACCCCGTCATCGAAGCCATCGCCGAGAACAACGTCGCCATCGAGCTCAACACCGCCGGCTTCCACAAACCCTGCGCCGAACAATACCCCTCCGCCGAATTCCTAAAACTCGCCGCCGAAGCCCACATCCCCCTCACCCTCTCCTCAGACGCCCACGCCCCAACCGAAGTCGCCCGTGACTTCCACAAAGCCATCCCCCTCATCCAAGCCGCCGGCTTCACCCACCTCTCCCGCTTCGAAAAAAGACAACGCACCGCAGTCCAAATCACCCCCTCCCCCTTCCGCGGAGTCTAAAGCATCAAAGATCCAGCTCGAAACCCAACCAAGCCCCCTCAACAAAGCCCAAAACCAAAGCCCGAAAAACTGACACCCTGAAAAACTAAAAAACTCCGCCAAAGGCGGCAGACAATTCCATTGACCCCCGCCTCCCCCTCCCTTAACCCTCTCCCCCTTATGGAAAACGAATCTGTCGCTGACCTCCTGGCGATCGACCCCGGCTCAATCGAGAGCCGTTTGTCGGAACTCAGGAGGTATCTTTGACATCCCACTCCTTACCGAGAAAATCGCAGCGCTAGAGGCCCAGGCTGCGACCCCAGAATTCTGGAACAAGCAAGACCTCGCCCGCGAGGTCCTCGCTGAAACAAAGCTCCACAAAGATAAATTAGACCCGTTTCTAAAATTCGAGGACGACTTCACCAACCTCATTACCGGAATCGAATTGGCCAAAGAATTCGATGACCTCGACTCTGCACGTGAGGCACGCGCCACCTTTGAGCGCCTCCTCAAAGAAATAGAATCCTTTGAACTCATCACCCTCCTTGATTCCCCTTCCGACGTCAAAAATGCCTACGTCATCATCCAAGCAGGAGCCGGTGGCACAGAAGCCTGCGACTGGGCGGCCATGCTCTACCGCATGTATAATCGCTGGGCTGAAAAGCATGACTTCAAGGTCACCGTCACCGACTATCAGGACGGCGATGAAGCAGGCCTCTCCTCCGCCTCACTGAAGGTCGAGGGACCCTACGCCTATGGCTACCTCAAGGCCGAACGCGGCGTGCACCGCTTAGTGCGCATCTCCCCTTTCGACAGCGCCGGGAAGCGGCACACCTCTTTCGCCTCCATCGATGTCACCCCAGAGATCGATGACAGCATCGTCATCGAGATCCCCGACTCAGATGTCGAGATCTCCACCGCCCGCTCCGGTGGAAGCGGCGGACAAAACGTCAACAAAGTGGAAACCGCCGTCATCATGAAACACCTCCCCACCGGCATCATGATTCGTTCCACCCAAGAACGCTCCCAACTCCGTAACCGAGAACTCGCCTGGGAGACCCTCCGCGCCAAACTCTACCAAATCGAAGAGGACAAGCAAAAGGCCGAGGCCGACCGCACCTACTCCGAAAAAGGAGAAATCGGCTGGGGAAGCCAAATCCGCTCCTACGTCTTCCAACCCTACCAGATGGTCAAAGACCTCCGCACCGGCCACGAAACCGGCAACATCCTCAACGTCATGGATGGCGCCATCGACCCCTTCATCGAAGCGATGCTACGCGGACAGAAACGGGATTAAACCAGAGCACCCCGGACACGGTTAAAAGTGGGCGAATTCTCATCTCTTCACCAAGATCAGAATAATCCGTATCCTTGCCTGACCTGATTGCCTGACACCCTGGCTCCGTTTATGACTGATCTTATTCTCCGATAATGCGGATCGCTTTAAGTGAGCTCGAATCGTAGAGGACCTCGCTAAGGTCGAACGTGACCGTTCTCACGGGAGAAGCCGATTCCCAAAAAGGTGGAGAAGCATGATCGGTTTATCTTTTCCAATTGCATCCTTCATCGACCGCTTCCAAATGAGATCAACTTGCGATCCCCAATGTCCGGTGAGGCCTCCGATCGCTTCCTTAGCTCGGGACCGTAGTCTTGGATCATCTGAGCCTGCAAGCTCACGCAGCTCAGGGAGAGCTGCCGCACCTTTTCCCAGATAAATCTGGATCGCCTCACGGCCAAGCTTGGCATCAGCAATCGCGAGTGGGTGTTCTGCGAAAAGGGTGAGCGTGCTGAGAAGGAGAATAATGGAGCTCTTCATAGTGAGGATGATACCTAGAATAACTTCAATGAAGGTAAAGGGCATGTAAAAACTCGTCATTACCGAACTAAGGAGATCAAACTAGGTGAAATTTCTAGCGATCCTTCTTTGTTCTCTAGCCCCAATCGGGGCGATCTATCGTAGCCCACGGGCAGAGGGAGGAACGACCGCCGCCCTGGGTTTGCGAACGGTCCGGGATAGGG
>JALZWJ010000303.1 GCA_023300065.1 Akkermansiaceae bacterium | reverse complement strand
TAGTAACGGGACATGAGAGTGTCGCTAATGTTCATTAACTTGCTGAACATGATCGAGGGCTCTTCGTTGACCCCGATGTAATTGTGCGCGCTTTTGGACATTTTTTTGACGCCATCGAGCCCTTCGAGAAGCGGCATGCAGATGACCGATTGTTGAGGCTGGCCTTCTTCTTTTTGGAGGTCACGACCGACGAGCATATTGAAGAGCTGGTCGGTGCCACCGATTTCGACGTCTGACTTGAGTTCGACCGAATCCCAACCCTGCATGATGGGGTATTGCAGTTCGTGGAGGCGGACTTCCGTGCCTTTGGCGACTCGCTCTTTAAAGTCCTCGCGCTGGAGCATCTGTTGCAGTGTGACGCGGGCGTTGAGCTTCAGCACTTGCTCGTAGTTCATTTTGCGGAACCACTCGCCATTAAAAATGATCTCGGTCTTTTCGCGGTCCAGGACCTTGAAAGCCTGCTCGGTGTAGGTCTCGGCATTGGAGAGAACTTCCTCACGCGTGAGCGGCGGGCGGGCGGAGCTGCGGCCAGTGGGATCCCCCACGGTGGCGGTGAAGTCACCGATGAGGAGAATGGCGTGGTGCCCCATTTCTTGGAACTGGCGGAGTTTCTCGAGCGGGACAGTGTGGCCGAGGTGGATATCGGGCGCAGTGGGATCGACCCCGAATTTAATGCGTAAAGGCCGGTTCTCCTTTAATTTTGCATCGAGTTCCTTCTCAGAAAGAACCTTAGAAGTGCCTCCAATTAGCTGGGCCAATGCCGGGTGTGCTGCGTCGCTCATGTGGCGGCGAGTCAAACCGGATGGCGCGGGGAATTCAAGCGCGCTAAAAAACAAAAAGCCGCTCTCGGTGAGGAGAACGGCTTTTTAAGAAAAAATGGGGTGGACGACGGGACTCGAACCCGCGACAGCCAGAATCACAATCTGGAGCTCTACCAACTGAGCTACGACCACCGTCTTGGTGCGCGCAGACTAGGAAAAAAATCCCGGTTGGCAAGTGGAGAATTAGGGAATTTTTCGTGAAGAGGAAATGAGGAGCTAAGGGCGCGTGGTTGGGAGGTTTCAAACCACAGAATACGCGGAGGACACAGTCGTTGTAGGGCGTGGTTGTTGAACCCGACTTTAGACTCCGATGGGGTGCCAGGTGGTCTTGATTTCTTGAAAATCTAGGATGTGATATGGGCTTTGGGGTAAGGCTTGATCGGGCTGGAGGGACATGCGTTTTAGGTTTTCTGCAGACTCTAATTCTGCGGCTTTCTTTTCCTCGGTATTGTCGGAACACAAGAGGACGCCGTTGACGTCCATGTGCTTTACGAATTCGAGGACGAGTTCATCGCGGTGACCGGTGAGGATATTGACGACTCCGGCGGGGACATCAGAGGTGGCTAGGACCTCGGCGAAGGAGATGGCATTGAGTGGATGCCCCCCCGCTAAGAGGATGACGGTGTTTCCGCCGATCAGGGCGGGCGCGATGACGGAGACGAGCTCGGCAAGGCTGCCACTGGTCGGGGCGATGACGCCGACGACTCCGGTGGGCTGCGGCGCGGAGAAATTAAAGTGGGGTGAGGCTACCGGATTTACGGAAGAAAAGAGCGGTTGGTATTTATCACTCCAGCCTGCGTAATGGACGAGGAGATCGATCGCGGCGGCGACGTCGGCTTTGGCCTTCGCGTGGGTGGCCCCTTGCGCGACTCCTTCTGCGATAAATTGCGCGGCGCGGCCATCGAGCACCTCGGCGATGCGATAAAAGATCTGCCCTTTTAAGTATGCGGTGGACTTGGCCCACCCGCCGGCAGCCTTACGAGCGGCGACGACGGAATTCCGAAAATCTTTCCGACTGGCGCGGGAGGCATTGGCTAGAAATTCGCCATTTGGCCCGCGGACCTCGAGAATACGACCTGACTCGGTGCGGGGGAATTTTCCGCCGATGAAGAGTTTATAGGTCTTTGGAATGCCGGATGTGCTCATGGTAAAGGTGGGTTCTGAATTTTAGTGGCTCAATTGACAATAGGCAGCGAGTCCGTGGACTCCCCCTTCCCGTCCGATGCCGCTTTCTTTAAAGCCGCCGAAGGGTGAGGTGGGATCGAATTTGTTAAAAGTGTTTGCCCAGACCACTCCGGCATTCAGGCCGGTCGTCATTTTGAAAATCTTGGATCCTTTATCGGTCCAGACTCCCCCGCTGAGGCCGTAAGGAGTGTTATTGGCTTTGGTGAGCGCTTCCTGCGGAGTGCGGAAAGTCTGGATTGCGAGGACGGGGCCGAAGACCTCTTCCTGCACGATGCGGTGGCTCTGCGCGCACTCGGTGAAGAGGGTCGGCTTGAACCAATTCCCCTTTCGGGGGAGCCCGCCCGAGGGTTGCCAAAGACAGGCCCCTTCTTCTTTTCCGATTTTAACGAGCGCCTTGATGCGCTCCAGTTGTTCAGGCGAATTAATGGCACCGATGTCGGTATTCTTATCCATGGGATCGCCAACGATGAGCGATTCCATCCGCTTCTGGAGTTTCTTAATGACCTTTTGCGCGATGCTTTCCTGTACGAAAAGTCGCGAGCCAGCGCAACAGACGTGGCCTTGGTTAAAGAAGATTCCGTTTACGATGCCCTCGACCGCTTCATTAATAGGTGCGTCTTCAAAGACGATGTTGGCGGCCTTGCCCCCGAGTTCCAAAGTAAACTTCTTTCCGGTGCCAGAGATGGAGCGGCGAATCGCCTTTCCAACTGCAGTGGAGCCGGTGAAGGCGACCTTATTGACGTCGGGATGCTCAACCAAGGCCTGCCCAGTGGGACCTGCTCCGGTGATGATATTCACGACACCCGGCGGGAGGCCTGCATCCTCGAAAAGCTCGGCCAACTTTAGCGCGGTGAGCGGAGTGGTCTCGGCCGGTTTTAGGACGACGGTATTTCCGCAAGCGAGGGCGGGAGCGATCTTCCAAGCCGCCATTAGAAGGGGAAAATTCCAGGGTATGACTTGGCCCACCACTCCGAGGGGGTTTGATTTGGCACCCGGGAAGGCGTAGTCGAGCTTGTCCGCCCAACCCGCGTGGTAGAAGAAATGAGCAGCGGCGAGTGGGACATCGATATCGCGGCTTTCGCGGATCGGCTTTCCACCATCGAGAGTTTCAGTGACCGCGAATTCACGGGCGCGTTCTTGCAAGAGACGAGCGATACGGAAGAGGTATTTTCCACGCTCTGCGGCGGGCATTTTGGACCAAACATCCTCGTAAGCTTTGCGCGCGGCCTTGACGGCGAGATCCACCTCCTTCTTTCCGGCCAATGCAACCTCGGAAAGCACTTCGCCGGTGGCAGGATTGGTCGTTTCAAACCGTTTCGCGGCTTTGACCCACTTCCCTCCTATATAAAGGTCGTAGGATTTCTTGATCTCGAAGTGGTCGGCGGACTCGGGAGCTGGCGCGAAGCCGCCCGATAGAAAATCATTGGCACTCATAGGACTTAGTCTTGGGTAAAATAATCGCCGCTTTGGTAACGGCCGGTTTCCTGTTTGCGGATCTGCATCAGGAGGTCATTGGTGAGGGAGCTAGCTCCAAAGCGGAACCAATCGTTGGTGAGCCACTTCGGCCCGAGAACCTCGCGAACCATCACAAGGTATTGGAGAGCCAGCTTGGCATTCGAGATGCCGCCCGCAGGCTTCATCCCAACCATCCGGCCGGTGCGCTCATAAAATTCTTCGATCGCCTGGAGCATCACCAAGGTCACGGGGAGAGTCGCCGC
>JALZWJ010000302.1 GCA_023300065.1 Akkermansiaceae bacterium | reverse complement strand
CTCTGAGGGTGTTGAAGTCTTTGGGAGGGGAGATGGGAGCTGCTGCGCTGTCTGATCAAGCGGTGCGGAAGTTGCTTTCGGAAAAGGGGGCTAAAGAGGCAGTGGGGCAGGTGCTGGCGCGGATTGATGAGGGGCTTTTAGCGAAGCTTTCGGAGCCGGATCTGGAGCTCCTGCAATCTTATATTGGGAATCGCATCTCCCCATCAGAGAATGAGCAACCATGGCTTTGTTGGGCCTCTGATGTGTCAGAGGAGAAGGTGGCGGCCTTTCATGCGGCGGAGGAGTTGACCCGTTTCATTGGGGGCGAGACGAGATTGTTAGCGACGCAGTTTCTGGGGAGTGGCGGGTGGTCGCGCACTGCTACGAATGGTCTTACCGGGAGGGTGCAAGGCAATCCATTAGTGGTGACTTGGAGCATCGTGCCGGATGGGACCCTGGCTCCAGGTCTGACTGGAGCCGCAAATGGGAGTTCTGATTTCCGCGCATGGATGGCCTCCATCTACGGAGGATCTACGGGTGGGAATGCGGAGTCAGAAGTTTGGTTTGAGATTTTCCAAGACTCCTTTGAGGCGGTGGCTGCGACTTGTGGCATCACCTTGCGGTATGAGCCGAACGATGACGGCTCAACGATCAGGACCTCCTCTCGCGGGGTCGCAGGCACGCGAGGCGATATCCGGATTGCGGCGCGTGCTTTAGATGGGAATAGCGGGACCCTTGCCTTTGCCTTTGCTCCGGACTCTGGAGATATGGTTTTTGATTCCTCCGATAATACCTTTAATAATACCTCGTCTTCCTCGCTGCTACTTTTCAACGTCATTGCGCATGAGTTAGGGCATAGCTTGGGCTTAGCTCATGTCTGTCCGCTGAACCAGACGAAGCTGTTAGAACCGATTTTGACGACTCGTTTCCGAGGGCCACAGTTGGATGAAGCTCAATCGCTGCAACGTCTTTACGGTGATCCCCTCGAGGTTCATGACGATGTCGTGAATAATGATTCGCCGGGGAATGCGAACGTCATTGAATTAGTGGAGGATGTGAGTCGCCGCTTCACGAGGCTGAGCATCGATGACAATGGAGATGAAGATTATTTTCAGATCGATGCCTTGGCCGGGCAACGGCTCACGGTGACGGTTCGCCCAGGAGAGGGGACCTATCTGGAGGGGCCTCAGGAGGGCGATACTTGCACCCAAGGGACTGACTTTGACTCGGGCGCTATTCACGATCTAACCCTCGAGTATCTGGCCCCGGATGGGGACACGGTCTTGGCGGTTTCTGATGAGGGGGAGCTGGGGGAACTGGAGATTATTAATCAATTTGAGTTCACTGAGGATGGGTCCTATTTTGTGAAAATTAGTGGGGATTCTTCAAACGCGTCTCAGCTCTACCGGGTCGATTTCCGCTTGGGTGACCGTGCAGATGCTCCGAGGTTGGTGGCGGGTGAGAGTTCAGTCTTGGCGGAGTCTGGAGTGGTGAAAACGGGGGAGCTGGATGCCAATGAGACGATCAGGATCGAGATCCCCATCGCAAATATCGGCGAGCTTACGACAGGCGCCCTGACCGCAAACATCACGGGATCTACCAATGTGAACCTTTTTTCAACAGAGGTCCCGGCTTCGATCGAGGCCGATGAGACGGGGGCTTTGGGGATCGTTTTTGGAGGGATCGGGGAGTGTGGTGAGCTGGTCACTTTGACGGTGGAGCTCTCGGATGAATCCGGGGTTCTCCTGGCGTTTGAGAGAGAATTCCGCATGGGGAATATCGTAGTGGCTACGCTGCTTAATGAGGAGTTCGACGCCTCTACGGATCTGCCGGATGGGTGGAACTCGGTCACAACCGGTTCGGGGCAGGAATGGGATTCGGTGTCTACGCGATTTGTTTCTGCGGTGAGGTCAGCCTTTTCGCCAGGGGTGGGGAGCGTTTCTGAGTCCTCTTTGATTTCTCCAGCCTTAGCGCTAGGGAGTGAGGGCGGGACTCTGAGCTTTGAACATCTGCACCAGATCGAGACGAGCTTTGATGGGGCCGTGCTGGAGGTCTCGCGAAATGAGGGAGAGTGGTTTGATCTGATCGACAGCCCACTCACTACGGTCACCGCAGGAGGCTATAATGCGATTGTCAGAACCGGTTTTGAGTCCTCGATCGAGGGGCAGAATGCGTGGTCTGGGAATCTAAGTTCTTTTATCAATACGACCGTCATCTTGCCTTCCCAGTGGGCGGGCGACACGCTCCGTTTCCGCTGGCGCTTAGTGCATGATAGCTCGGGATCCAGCAATGGATGGTGGATCGATAATGTGAGACTGGAAGCAAGCAGTGATGATTGTGAACCCCACCGGCCCGTCCTCCAGCTCGCTCTCACGAGTGGGGGCTTGGATGAAAATACCCCGTCAGAAGGTGCGGTGCTGACTCTTTCGAGTGAACTCCCATTAGTTGAGCCTGTGACGGTGACTCTGGACGTGGGGGGCTCTGCGAGTGCGGCTGATTTCACGGGAGGATTAGAGGTCACTTTGCCCATGGGGCAGGTGAGCGTGGCCATCCCACTTTCGGTATCGGTTGATGATGTTACGGAAGGGGAGGAGACGTTAACGTTCACGATCCCAGACGATCAAGCCGCCTTCGCTCCCGGTCAAAACGGAATGGGAATGCTCACCATCATCGATTTATTTACGATTGCGGAGTGGAGTGGATCGTTCTTTCCCGGTGAGGTCGATCTGACCGGGGACTCGGATGGTGATGGCTTGAGTGAGTTGGCGGAGTATCTCTTAGGGACAGACCCCACCTCCCGCACCTCGGGGGCCATCTTCCGCCTCCGGCAGGTGGGGGATGATTTCCTCATTCCGCTTACCGGATTGCCAAATCGCGCGGATGCCACACTGGGCATTCAGTTTTCAAATGACCTCGTGCGCTGGCAGCCCGGCTCCTTGGAGACGTCGGCCGAGGGGCTTGTGATCGAGCGCCCGGCGGAGCTAAATCACTTCTTCCGCCTCACCTTCACCCTAGATCAGTAGAAGCAATCAGTTCCCTGACTGAGTTCCGGCTTTCTTTCTTGGGCTTTTTTGGCAAGACAGTCCCTACATGACCGCCGCCGCCCTTGCTCAATCCGCCGAATCTGACGCTCAGCCTCCGGCGGGTCTCTCGCTTGCTCAACAGGCGCTTTGGCTTTCTAAGGCGGGCCGTTGGGATGCGTCCCACGATC
>JALZWJ010000301.1 GCA_023300065.1 Akkermansiaceae bacterium | reverse complement strand
GCGGCCAGGCTTCACGTCAAAGGTATCGATATGGCTCATGCCGCCGCCCATATTGAGGAAGATCACGTGCTCAGCTTTCGTGCCGCCGACGTGCTTCTGCCCAAAGGCTGATCCAGCCAAGCCGGCACCCAGCATCGGGGCGAGGCTAACGCCGAGATAACTCCGGGCCGCATTGATTAGGAATTGGCGGCGACCGAGTTCATCGGCTTTCATAAAGGGATTGGTATCCATGGTGTGAGGGAAATAAAATTTAAAAAGAGGGTGGGATTATTGAACGAACATGAATTCGTGAGTTGCGATCAACGCGGAGACGAGATTTCGGTAGCTCTCTTGACTGCCATCGATGACATCACGCATGAGCATGTTCATCTCAGCCTCAGTCGGAGCGCGGCTTAAAATCGCGTAGTAGATGTAGCGTGTCTTATCGGCTTCGGTAGTGCCCTTTTCCAGCGCGCTGTAAACAGCGGCCTCTTTATTGGCCACGACCATCTTTTCGACATGGCCATTCATGATTTCGAGAGTTTGGGAGACATTTGCTTCTTTCGTAGCAGCTCCGATGAGTTCCCGATCTGACTGACCAAACTCACGGAGTAAGTGCCCGGCAGGTGCTGGTGCAGCAAGCTCCGACGCGCGGGCGATCCCCTTCGCTGGACCTGGGCGAGACTTGGACGCCTTCATCATATCTTCCCCATTCGAACGGGAACTAGACCCACCTGTATTAAAGGTCTCCAATAACTGCTCGGCATATTCACGATATTCGGCTGGATCTTTAATCGAGACGACCTCCCGGGTAAGTTGCCCCATTGTTTTGTCCCCGACAAGAATGGGCTTATTTTGGTAGTAGATATGCTCACTGAACTTTCGTTTTGCGAGGTCATCAGGCTTGTCCGCGACTAAGGTCACGAGGGAATCCCACATTTGCTCAGCGCTCATGCGCTCCAACTGGCGCCCATTAAAAGCTTGAGGAACCCCCGCATCGAATGCCTTAGGATTTGCCGCAAACTGGAAGGTCTTGGTGAGGAGCAAAACATTTTGGAATGCTTTCAGGTCATAATTCAACTCGACCATGAGACGGCTCAAGTAGCTCGCTAAAGCAGGCGATGCTGCCTTCTCCGGCTTCACGTAAACGTCTACCGGATAAGTCAGAGGACTTCCCATTACCCGCTCCCACATCCGGTTCACTGCAATATAGTCGAAGTTCGGGTTTTGCGTCGTCATCCACTTCGCAAATTCAAGGCGGGACTTCCCGCTATCTTTACGATCGGACGAGCGGATCTTTTTTCCAAATTGAGTCTTACCACCTACCATTTCACCAGGATCTCCATCTTTGTATTGGTAATCCTTCGGTAACTTGATGCGCCCCGCGCCTTGGTCAGCGAGCGTGCCGTAGTGCACGTTATCACGAAGCCAGTAAAAGACCTTCCCGAGTTCAGACCTACGGAAACCGTTTTTGTAGGCTTTATCATCATATCCTCTTAGAGCCTCTCTCCAGACTCCCTCGTTAATTTCACGCTGCCCATGGGTGAAAGCCGCGAGTTCAAAGAAGTCCATCCGCTCCCATTTGTTCGTCGGGCTATCGTGGCACTGCGCACATTCTAGTCGCTCACCAGTGAAGATCTGCATCGTGATCGAGAGATTGTCTAATGGCATCCCCTTATCCCGGATGTAATATCCGACCGCTCCGCTCCCCTTCTCCCAGGCGATCCCTTTTGCCGAGACCAGTTGATGCGCAAATTGGTTCCAAGGGACGTTATTTGTCACCGATTCCTGGATAAAATTCATGTAGGGTGCCGTAAAAGCTTCAGAACCATTTGGGCCATCGTCCTTCGCACGGAGGAGGTCGAACACGTAGTTTTGCATGTGGCTACGGTAACCATCACTCTGCAAGAGGTAGCCAGTCAGGATTTCACGCTTCGCAGGATCATCGATTTCTAAAAAGCTCGCGGCTTCATCCAAAGTCGGAATCCGTCCAGCTGCCACGAGAAAACTCCGGCGCAGGAACGTCGAGTCATCCACCACAGCAGGGACCTCCAACTTCTTACTTCGAAAAATCTCAGCGACATATTTATCCACCTGCAAAGCTGCTTTTCGCAAATCTTCGGGATTGGATGGACTGATAGGTTTCGCCACAAGGTGCGTGGCGAGCCCACCTAAAAGGAGAACACAGAAAAATTTACTCTTCATTAAAATAGGGAACGTTGCAGGCTTTAAAAACCTTAGGTGAATTTGCACCCTATAAAGAATCCCCCCCACCTGTCAAACTCTCAGATATTCTCGAACTCCCCCATCTTTCCCGAGGAAATTTCAGAGAGTAAATAAGCCCTCGATTGACTCAAAATAAGCAACCCACAGCCGCCAGCCACCCATGATCCAGTTCACAGCGCCGAGCGCCAAAAACGGCCCATAGGGTAGCTGTTTTCCAAAGCCAACTCGCGCCACCATCGCCGCGATAATCGCGTAGATCGAGCTACTAAAGATCACAAAAAACACGGATTGCCACCCAAGGAAGGCCCCGATCATACCAAGTAAATGAGGGTCCCCCATCCCCATCGCCTCGCGGGGAATTGACACATGAGTCGCCTTCCCCTCAAGAGACCTCAGCTCTTCAACCGCCCATTTCTGTTTACCGATCGAGACGTCATCCTTCCGAATCAGCATCTCTTTACCGGCCTGTGGCTTGCCATCGACCTTAAATGCACGCCCTTGAATCACCAGTTCATCGCTCGCTCGGAAGAAGAGATCATCCCACGAATGCGCCTCCTCCCCTACCACCCAGTGCAGCTGTGAGCTCTCCCCGTAACCTTCTTGCAGCTTCCACTCCACCGGATCCTTAAAATCGGTCTTGGCTCGGCCCCATATCATCTTACCAAGCAGGACGACCGCCCACAATGCCCCAAACCCAGCCAACCAGCCAAGTCCCGCCGTTCTTAAGCCCGGCCACCAATCATGATTCAGCCACCCAAAACCCTCCCCAGAAAGGTCAAGAAGACGCGGCCCCCACAAACTCCCGATAAGAGCTAAGATCACTCCCGCACTCGTCCAAGAAATAGGAATGACCTGATGCTCCGCATCGATAAAAGAAACCGTAATTAAAATCGTGCAGAAAACGATCAACAGGATCGCGCTCACCATCGGGAAATAAAACCACGCCCCGAAATAAAGCAGGCCCGTCAACGCCTCCACCAAAAGATACCGCACCGCAATGGGTGCCGCGCAGGTCCGGCACTTTCCCCGCTGGAGTAGCCACGTGATGATGGGGACATTCTGCCACACCGGAAGGGTTGTCTTACAATGCGGACAAAAAGACCGCTTGGGGTCATTTACCGACAAACCTCGTGGGATACGGTAAATCGCGACATTTAAAAAAGACCCCACACAGAGGCCCATAAAAATGATCCCGATGGCCATCACCTCGCTACACCAAATCTCTTCCACCTAGAAAAACTACGCTTGAACTGAAATCCAAGCAAGCCCACGCGAAAGACGAATTCCTATCTATCTTCTTCAATCGAAATAGTGAAACCTCGCCCCCGAGACATGAAAACACCTCCGAGCATCTTCAACGACGTCCTCGGCCCCGTAATGCGAGGCCCCAGCAGCTCCCACAGCGCTGCCGCAAATCGCATCGGTCGGATCGCCCGTGCCCTCGCCGACGAACCGATCAAAACTCTCGTGGTCCGCTACGATCCAAACGGCTCACTTGTCACGACCCACAAGGAACAAGGCAGCGACCTCGGGCTCTACGGCGGCCTCCTCGGCTGGACGCCCGATGACCCTAAACTCCCCAGATATGCCGAAGCACTCGTAGAAGCAGGTATCGAAATCGACCTCCGCTACGAGAGCTACGATGCCCCCCACCCCAACTTCTACCGCCTCGAAGCCCACGCCGTCTCCGGCACCATTTATAAGCTCGATGCCATCTCAACCGGCGGCGGAATGATCGAGCTCATCGCGATCGATGACATCCCCTTCACCTCGGCAGGCGACTTCTTCCACACCCTCCTTTGGATGGAAAAGCCCCCCACCACCCTTCCGAAAAACGCCTCCT
>JALZWJ010000300.1 GCA_023300065.1 Akkermansiaceae bacterium | reverse complement strand
AAAGCGCAAGCCGTCGATCAGGTAGAACACTGGGTTAATGTGGCTGATAAACTGCATCACAGGCGGCAGGCTATCAAGCGTGTAAAAGGTGCCCGAAAGAAAGCTGAGCGGAGTGACGATGAAGTTCGTGATCCCAAGGTAGGTGAGGATTTGGAGATGCTCCTCAGACTGCGGCATCCAAGAGTCATCCGCCGCCACAATGAAGATAGCGAGGTCGATGGAACCAACTCCGGCCACCATATTATTGACGAAGTCCGCGTGGCCGGGGACATCCACCACTCCGATTTCAAAGGTATCGCTCGAGGTCTGCGGGATGGGGAGAGAGAAATGAGCAAAGCCGAGCTCAATCGTCACGCCTCGCTCCTTTTCCTCAGGGAGCCGATCGGGATTCGTCCCAGTCAGAGTGTGCACGAGGGTGGACTTGCCGTGATCGATGTGACCGGCAGTGCCGATGATGAAATTACGAGGCATTGCGGGAGGATAAAGCAGGAGTCAGAAAATGCGAAATTCTAGGACCCCGAAACCGAGCCCGCAGTCACCACATCAGAGATGCGGGCCTTCTCAAAGTCAAAGGGGGTCATCTCTAAGGCGACCACCGCGCCTTCAATGATCTCACCCTTCCGGGCCAGCATACTTTTAGCAGGGTGGGCGATCACTTTCTTCCCGTTAGGAAGAGCAACCTGAAAGGCACGTTCACTAAAAATCTTCAAGACTTCGCCGTGAGTAGTAATGGGTTCCGAGGGCACAGCTGGAGCTTGAAGAGGGAGTGGGATCTGTCAAGAGAAGGGGCCGAGTGATGGAATTTTGAGTCATTCACTCTTCCTGAGGATTTCGTGATTGAAATCCTCCCTCCTTCCGTAGGTTATGAACATCATGAAAGAGGAGCTTTTAAATGATCCCGTCTTCGGCATGGCCGCCGGGCAGTTCGACCGCGTGGCAGACTTCCTGAAGCTGGACGACCGAGTGCGGGAACGTTGTAAATGGCCCAAGCGCATGATCACTGTCAGCCTCCCAGTGACGATGGATGATGGTCGCACCGAGGTCTTCTTTGGCTACCGTGTGCAGCATCACCTCTCCCGTGGCCCCGTGAAGGGAGGCCTCCGCTTTCACCCCAAGGTCAATATCGGGGAAGTGGCAGCTCTCGCCATGTGGATGAACTGGAAATGCGCCCTCATGGGCCTCCCATACGGTGGCGGCAAGGGTGGCATTGCCTGTAATCCGCGTGAAATGAGCATGGGCGAGCAGGAACGCCTGACTCGCCGCTTCGCGCAGGAGATCGCCCCATTCATCGGGCCTGACATCGATGTCATGGCCCCAGATGTCGGCACGACGGCCCAGCACATGGCGTGGATTCTGGACACGTATTCCACTCGGGAAGGCCGCTTCGTCCCCGAAGTCATCACCGGAAAACCCGTTGAACTCCAAGGGAGCGAAGGACGCACCCAAGCCACCGGCCACGGCGTCGCCTTCCTTGCCTCGCGCGCACTTAATAAACTAGGAATATCAGTCCAGGGCGCCACGGCGATCATCCAGGGATTTGGCAACGTCGGCTCCTATGCTGCCGAAACCATGGCTAGCTATGGCATGAAAATCAGGGGCATCTCCGACATTAGTGGAGCCATCTGGAATGAGGACGGCATCGACATCTTCGCCCTCAAAAAACACCTCGCCGAGACCGGCGGCGTAGCAAGCTTCCCCGGCGCCGATCAGATAGCCCCTGATGACATGCTCCTACAGGAGTGCGATGTCCTCGTGCCCGCAGCCCTTGAGCGAGTCATCACAGAAGAAAACGCGCCAAACCTCCGCTGCAAAGTCCTCGCAGAAGCCGCCAATGGTCCAACCACTCAACCCGCCGATGCCATCATCGAGGCACGGGGCGATATTTTCCTCCTCCCAGATATCCTCTGCAACGCCGGCGGCGTCACCGTGAGTTACTTTGAGTGGGTCCAAAACCTCCAGCGCTTTAGCTGGAGTAAGACCGAGGTCCTCACCAAGCTCGAAACAAAGCTCAATGAGGCCTTTGAAAATCTCCTCCTCTTCTGCGAGGAACACAAATGCGCACACCGCCTCGGAGCCCTCGCGACAGGAGTAGAAACCGTCGCACGGGTGAAAAAAACACGGGGCCTATTTCCTTAGACCCTAAAAATTTAGTGTTCTACAGGGCCTTCTTTAAGCTCAAATTTTATCTGAGGTTCATTTTGAATCGGCGTCTGAACCTCAGTTTCTTCCAATCCAACGCCCACAGAGCGTGTTACAGCTTGTAAGAGGCCCAATGGAACCGACGTAGCAGTCCTCAGAAGACCACACGAAGTTAAACTTAAAACACCGACACAAATAAGGGGGAGTAATGACACTTTCATAAGGCCTGTTTAATATCCCCCACTCACACCTCACGTCAAACCTACAATCTGGGTTGCCAAATTCTCTAAATCCTTGAAACTCAATTTCTCGTTCATGAAATCACTCCTATTCCTTTTCCTCACCAACCTCGTCGCCACGGCAGATCCGCTCCCAGCCTTCTCGCGGCAGCCCTACGTCCAGCTCTCCACTCACGACTCCATCCGTGTCCTCTGGCGCGCCCGTAAGGAAATGGCCCCTCGCCTCGTCTTTGGAGAAACCCTCGCCGAGCTCTCACTCTCTCCACAGAGCATCCTCACCCGCACCCACCCCTCCCTCACCGAAGAAAACGCCATCTATAAAGACGCCCCCGTCGACACGCGCCAATTCGAAGCCACCCTCACCGGGCTCAAGCCAGCCACTAAGTATTACTACGCCATCTACGACGGGCAAACCCGCCTCACACCCGCAGACCCA
This sequence comes from Akkermansiaceae bacterium, assembly GCA_023300065.1. Classification (GTDB taxonomy): domain Bacteria; phylum Verrucomicrobiota; class Verrucomicrobiia; order Verrucomicrobiales; family Akkermansiaceae; genus SW10. The sequence goes on along the minus strand of JALZWJ010000300.1, from coordinate 5,119 downwards.
TCTTACCGTTTCAAGACCAACCCCGTCCCAGACTCGGAGGTCCCCGTCTACTTCTGGGTCGTCGGTGATTCCGGCACCGGTGGAAAAGCACAAGCACAAGTCCACCAAGCCATGGTCGACCACACTGCTGCCATCAACCGCGAGCTAGACCTCTACATTCACGTCGGCGACATGGCCTACGGCTCCGGAACCAATACCGAATTTAGCGACCGCTTCTTCGACATGTATGAGCCCACCCTCCGCAACGTCGTCTGCTGGCCCTCCATGGGAAATCACGAAGGCAAAACATCCAAAGGCGCCACCGGCACCGGCCCCTACTATGATGCCTACATCACCCCCACACAGGCCGAAGCTGGCGGACTCCCATCCGGAAAAGAAGCTTACTACTCCTTCGATTTTGGCAAAGTCCACTTCATCTGCCTCGACTCCCATGACCTCGACCGCCGACCCACCGGCGAGATGGCTCAATGGCTCAAAGCTGACCTCGAAAAAACCAAAGCCGACTTCCTCGTCGCCTTCTTCCACCACCCCCCTTACACCAAAGGCTCCCACGACTCAGACACCGAGGGCCAGCTCATCGAAATGCGAGAGCACATCATGCCCATCCTCGAAAGCGGTGGCGTAGACCTCGTCTTCACCGGCCACTCACACATCTACGAGCGCTCCATGCTCATCGATGGCGCCTACCACACCCCCTCCATCCCAGATGGCGTCATCCTCGATGACGGCGATGGCGACCCCAACGGAGACGGCTCTTACAAAAAAAGCGCTGGCCTCACCCCGAACAACGGCACCGTCTCCATCACCACGGGTCACGGAGGCACCACCAATCGCCGTAAAGGCACCCACCCCCTCATGCGCAGCATCATCCTTGATAACGGCTCCTGCCTCATCACCATCGAGGGAGAAACCATCACCGGCCAGATGCTCAACTTAAATGGAAAAATCGTAGACACCTTCGCCATCCATAAAAGCGGAGTCGTCACGCACACGCCCATCGCTGATCCATGGCAACCCGCTTCCTACAAAGTCGCCAAGAAAGTCCCCAGGCAAGCGCCCCCCAGAAATGCCACCAAACTCATCGCCAAAAGCGCCAACTGGTCCTACCTCGCCGGTTCACATCCCTCAGGAAGCGGCATCGACTGGGCCTCCCCGAGCTACGACATCACCCAATGGAAAATTGGCAAAGCTGGCTTCGGTTACAGCGACAATGACGACACCACCGAACTCGATATGCAGGGCAAATTTACCACCCTCTACATCCGCCGCGAGTTCGACCTCCCCAAGAACGCCAACCTCAACAAACTTGGACTCTCCATCTCCTATGACGATGCCTTCATCCTCTACCTCAACGGACACGAGGTCCTCCGCCAAGGAATCGACAAAGGCCAAGGAGCCACCGCAAATGGCTTCACCCTGCACGAGGCCGACGGTAAATTCGACTACTTCCCCCTCAAAGGCATCGCCAAATACCTAAAGCCGGGACAGAAGAACATCCTCGCGATTGAAGGGCACAACGCCAACCTCAAGAGCTCCGACTTCACCCTCCACCCCCAGCTTCTCCTTAGAAAGTAGCGATGCTGAGGTCACCCACCCTCCGCGCGTTCTTCGCTGCCGCCCTCATCATCGCCCCCCTCACTCTTCGGGGGCATGATGATGTCGCGACAGCCGTCGCCGCCCTCACACTCCAGATCGAACAGGCCCCCACCGCAGACCTCTACTACAAGCGCGCCCTCGAATACCGCGCTCTCCGCAAAAGAACGCAGGCCAAGGCAGACCTCCAATCCGCCCTCCTCCTAGATCCGCGAAACCGCTTCGCCACCATCGCACTCATCCAGCTCTGCGAACCTGGCCCACAGGCCCACCGCCTCATCCAGCACTACGCCAGCTTTGCTCAGACCCCGGAAGAAGAATTCGAAGCCACCTTCCTCCTCGCCCGCTACTACTCCCAGATCCACCTCGCCCCCATCTCCCTCTTCCTCTGCCAAGGCCTTCAGACCCTCCGCTTAGATCATAACCCCGCGCTCGATCTCCTCCACGCCCAAGTCCACCTAGACCTCGGACAACCCGCCAAAGCCGCAGGCATCCTAAAAAAAGCGTGGCATCGTACGCACTCCATCGTACTTCGTAACAACTGGATCGATACCGCCCTCACCGCCGGACTCACCAAAGAGATCCTCCCCATCATCCAGTCAGAACTCACCACCTCGCGCTTCCGCTCCTCATGGCTCATCCGCCGCGCCCGGGCTGCCCGCATCCATCAAGATGAAGCCCAAGTAAACAAGGACCTCCTCCTCGCCCTGACCGAGCTCACCCCCCGTATCCGCCCCGCCCAGCCAGACCTCACCCTCATCGCAGATCGCGGCCTCATCTACGCCCTCCTTGGCGAGCATGACCTCGCCCACGCCGCCCTGCGCACCCTCCGCTCCTCCGTCCTCCCCCCCTCCTCCTACCGCATCTTAAGCCACCACCTCTCCGAGCAGAAATAAATCAGGAATTCACCGATTCTTCTCATTCGCTTCATCAAGCCCCCACATTAAGCGGTCACGTTCCGGTCTGAAATGAAGACCATCCAGACACCCCGCTACCAAATCCTCATCGCAGAACACACCGGCATGTGCTTCGGCGTCCGCAAAGCCATCAAAGCGACCGAGGCCCTCCTCGCCCGCCAGCCCGCCACCATCCTAGGCCAGCTCGCCCACAACCCCGCCGTCAAAGCCCGCCTCGCCTCCCAAGGCGCCCAGACCGGCGAACTCGCCCCCACTTCTGGCACCCCCTCCGCACCCACCCCGCACGTCATCATCACCGCCCATGGTGCCTCGGACCGCGACCGCAACCGCTGGCAGGACGCCGGCTATCAAGTCACCGACACCACCTGCCCTCTCGTCAGGGTCGCCCACCACAAACTCGCCAAACTCGTCTCACAGGGCTACCTCCCCGTCATCATCGGCAAAGACGGCCACGTCGAGGTCCGCGGCCTCCAAGGCGACTTCCCAAATGCCCGCGTCATCCTCCACCCCGACGACATCCCCACCATCCCCCACGTAAAACGCATCGGCATCATCTCCCAAACCACCCAGCCCATCGACCGCGTCCGCGCCCTCGTCCAGCAAGTCCGCAAACAACGACCCGAGGTCGAAGTCGTCTTCTACGACACCGTCTGCCACCCCACCAAAGACCGCCAAACCTCGCTCGACAAACTCTGCCACACCGCCGAACTCGTCCTCGCGATCGGCGGAAAAAATTCAAACAACACCGCCCAGCTCGCCCGCACCGCGCGCGGCCTCGGGTGCACCGCGCACCACATCGAGGGCCCCGATGAGATCCGCGAAGAATGGCTAAAAGGCATCACCAAAATCGGCCTCACCGCCGGCACCTCCACCCTGGATGAGAGCCTCCACGCCGTCACCGCACGCCTCCAAAAAATGGCCGAGCCAAAAAAATCACCACGCAGATCCCACGAATTTTCTGGCGACTCCCGCCACCCCCTTCATCCTCAACTCGCCCATGACTGACGCCCCACTCCCACCGACCTCACCCCCACCGCTCGACTCTCCGTCCCTCCCCACCGCAGAGCCCACCTACCTCCAGCGCCTCCGGCACCTCGGCGGCTTCATCATCCTCCTCTGGGTGATCGAGATCGCCGACCGCCTTTTCTTCCAAAGCTCACTCCAAAACCACGGCATCCACCCCCGTAGCTTCTCTCACCTTCAGGGCTTCCTCTTCGCCCCCTTCCTCCACGCCGGCTGGGGCCATCTTTTTGGCAACTCCACCTCCCTCCTCATCCTCGGAGCCGCCATCCTCGCTCGGGGCTGGCGGGACCTCGCCCTCGTCTCAGTCGTCTCCGCCCTCACCGCCGGGATCCTCATCTGGATCATCGGCCAGACCGATAGTAACCACATCGGGGCCAGCTCCCTCGTCTTCGGCTACCTCGGGTTTCTCCTCGCCTCCGGTTTTTACCAAAGGACCCCTCTCACCATCATCTTCGCCATCCTCGTCATCATCTTCTACGGCGGGGCCATCTTCGGCATCCTCCCCACCGAGAGCATCCGCGCCGCCAACATCAGCTGGCAAGCACACCTCGGCGGGGCCATCGGCGGCATCCTCGTCGCCCGCCAAAAGAAGCTCAAATTACCTTCCCATTCAGACCTCACAGCCTGATTCATTTCTCCGTGTCGTTCCCCGTGTCAATCTTCGGTCGCCCTCTCCTCCCCGCACTCATCTGCTCGCTTCTGTGGGGGAGCTCCTTCCCCGTCATTAAGACCGTCTTCCACCACTGGTCGGCCCACGGGATCATCAACTCCCTCCCCCTACTCCTCCTTTTCGCAGGCGTCCGCTTCCTCCTCGCGGGCTCCGGCTTACTCCTCGTCAGCAAATCAACCCGCGCCGAAATCCGCGCCACCCCCTGGAAGCTCATCCTAGGATTATCCTTCACCCAGACCTTCCTCCAATACGTCTTCCTCTACCAAGCCATCTCCATCTCTAGCGCCAGCCTTACCGCCCTCCTCGTCGCCACCGGCAGTTTTTGGTGGATGCTTCTCGCCCCCCTCCTGCAAGGCACCGCGTGGCCCACCCGCCTCCAATGGATCGGACTCATCCTCGGCGGACTCGGCGTCACCCTCGCCATCTACAAACCCGGCGCCAATGCCGGGAACCCCCTCCTCGGCGGCCTCCTCATGCTCGCCGCCACCGCCAGCGGAGCCTTTGCCCTCATCATCTTCGCCCGTATGAAATCCACCATGTCAGCCATGAATGCCACCGGCCTCTCCCTCTTCATCGGTGGCTGCGCCCTCATCGCCGCCGGGTCACAGACCCTCCACACCTTGCCCCAAATGTTCGACCTCACCGTCATCACAGCCACCCTCTGGCTCGCCTGCGTCTCCGCCTCCGCCTTCACCATGTGGAACTACCTCTCCACCCTCTTTCCCGTCACCCTCCTCGCCAGCTACCGCTTCCTCATCCCCGTCTGCGGCGTCGTCGAGTCCCTCATCTTCCTCCACACTGACGAGTCCCCCGGCTGGGGCCTTATCCTCGGCGGCCTCCTCGTCATCACCAGCATGGCCCTCGCCCGCCGCACCACTGGCGGAAAAATCACCCCCTAAACACCCCGCGCCCACCC
>JALZWJ010000299.1 GCA_023300065.1 Akkermansiaceae bacterium | reverse complement strand
AAATCAATCCACGCCACCGAATTATGGTAGCGCCTTTTAAAGGAGGCGATTTCCTCCTCATCGGGGAAAGTCGGGATCCCTGACCCGTCAAAGTAATCCTCATACGGCACCTCGAAGTCCTCCGCCCAGCGGTAACCGTAATGGGTGGAGTCTAAGGCGATGAAGTGAAAATTCCCGCTCGAAGGAGAGCCTTGCAAAGACTTCAGCGCGGAGGAAAACGACTCCTTCTCCCGCTCTGGGATCTGAGAGTAATAGTCCTTCCAATGAATCTCCCCTTCTGGCGACTGGCCGTAGGTTTGAAAAATCTCTTCCGCGGAGCCGAAGCTCGTCGCGCCCATGTTCCGGTAGGAAAGATCACAGACCGTGCGGATCTCCATCCGATAGTTCGCCTGCTTTAGGACCTCGAACCATGCTGGGGTGCCGATCTGTTCCTTCTCCAGAAAGGAGGCCTTATCGCCACACCAAAAGACCGGGAGGACCCCATGAAAAAGACCATACCAGGAAAGCGCGGTTGAATTAGAAGGGGCCCAAGTCCGGCCCAATTGCTGGCACTCGTGATCTCTAAAATTACTCAAAAACGGAGCATGCTCTGGTGCGATGGCATCCTGCCGAGTGCTCTCCATCATGATGATAAAGATGTCCGGGCGCGCCACCCCAGCGGCCGGTTTCTCATCACGTGCCGGCTCACTTTTGGGGTAGAACTTCACCTGAAACTCCGCGACGCCGAGTGGCGGCTCCATCCCCTTGGTGAGGTGGATATCATAAACATTGTGCTCCCAGCGGAGGGCATTGCGCGACTTCCAGTTTGTCCCGACAAATTTCTCAGCCCACACCCCTCCCCATAGCCCGAGCATAAAGATCACTAAAATCCAACGCGGTGGCTGCAAGCGGGAGGCCCACTTCAAATCCGCTAGCCAATGACAGAGAAGATAAATTCCCCACACCAGAACAAAAAAACCAATCACCACGACCCATGAGGGCAGTGCCACGCCGCTCGATACCAGACTCGCCCCGAGGTCAAAACGACCTGATTCATCCAGCTGATTGAGCAGATTAATGACGGGGTTTTTCCAAGTCACGATCGCGATGAAATCCGCTAAAATCACGAATGGCAAACAGGCCGCAATGACCCACGGCCACCGCCGCATCCGCTTCGGAGCCAACGCACCAGCAAGACCACAAGCGAACCAGTAAAGCCCCACCAGAACCGCTCCGGTCAGAATGCGCCCGGTCATCGCGCTCATCTTCTCCAGCCACGTGAAGGGAAACCCACCGAGCGAAATGTAATTGTGCAGGCCAAAAACCCCTACCGAGAGGATAAACCACATCCAGTGGAATTTGTGAGCCTCGCCACACCAACGGCGGAAGCTCCCCACCATCGTGCGGCCCGAAAGCTTGATCCATACCAAACCACCCACTGCAGCCCCGCCAAGTCCCCACCAAATCGCGAGGCTCATATTGGTCCCAAAGTTCCCAGCCCCCTTCACCCAAGGCGCGCGCGGCGCATCAAAGGCAATTGCAAAAAAGAAGGGCAGCAAGGCAAGCACCGCCCCACCAAGCCAAAAAGGGCCATGCCATCGATCACTCAACTTACGGTTCATCAAAATCCCGCGAACGCGGACCACCGTGTTATCACGACTAGCCTAGGGAAGCAACATTCTCGCCGTTGTAGAATCAGGCGGTGTTTGTAAGTGAGAATCTTGAGAGTTACTTCTTCTGACTCCCTGAAGGAACTTTTTCGATTTGATTCCGGTCTGGAATGACAGCCACTTTGACAGGCTTCACTCGTAGAATTGAAGTCGCAACCATCGATCTATCGAGGCGTTTGTCGAGAGAGGTTAGGATCGCTTCTTTTGTTCGCTCAATTTGACCTTTAAAGACGATCTTACCATCAAGCGTTACCTGAATCGGCTCATCTAAATTCAAAAGCTCATCGCTCAGATAGAGAGACAGCTCATCTACCCCCGCACCCGTGATCGTGATTTCTTGCCCTTTCACCTCGGCCTCGATCACGCCCTTCGGCGCTCCACCCAGCCAATAAAACCGCTCCGCACGCGTGCCGGACTTCCCCCAAATTACTTTCTTAGGCCAAGGATTCCGCGTCTTCCCCGCCATCCACGGAACGGCTTCCGCGTCCTTTCTCTTCATCCAATGTCCATCCTCTGGATAGATCGTGACTTTGTGTTCATACCCTCCCCGTTCCTTTTGAAGTTTCTCTAATTTCGTTTTCCACTTCGCTGCGATTTCATTCCGTTTAAAGGCTGCGTCTTTTCCTCCCATATAAATACGGAACGGGAGATTAAAGAGACCATCGGCAGACGAACCATTAGGATGCCCCGCCATCATCGTCGCAGCGCCGAACCGGTCCGCGAGGCGTGGCGCGAGTTGATAAACCCCATCCCCTCCGGCCGAGTAACCCATGAGGTAAACCTTATTAGGATCCACCCCGTGCTTCGCCACCATATCCTCGATGAGCTTTGAAAAAAGCAGATCAATGTGCGACTCATGCCAGAGGTTCCACGTATTCGTCGGCGCGCGCGGAGCGACATACCACCCCTCCTCCGGGACATAGAGCTGGATTTGATTCTGCCATTGTTGATCGTTCACCTGAGCCGGAGCCCCGCCTCCGCCATGCATCGAAATATAAAGCCGCCGTTCGCCGGGTGCCGCCTCACCATAAAGCTTCCCAAGGCACTTCATCGTCTTCTCAGCGGCCGTAATATCGAACTGCATGAAGCCCTCGCGGATCTCCTTCATCTCTAGCGCCCGCTCTGCCGAGAGCTTCTCAAAAGTCTCCTTCACAGTCACCGCGGCGGCCTTCTCCGTGAGCTCCCCCATGGAAAAACTTCCCAGTAAACTGACAATGATAAGTGGCTTAATCATGCTCTAAAACGTGCGTCATATCTTGAGAGAAACGATCATTTTTTCCCGAATTCTAACGCTCACCCTCCACTAAATCCAAATCTCCCTGCGACCCGGACACCAAAAAGCCCTTGATTACTCAAGGGCCTTCTAAATTTAAATGGTCGGGGAGACAGGATTCGAACCTGCGACATCTGCGTCCCAAACGCAGCGCTCTACCAAGCTGAGCTACTCCCCGTCACTTGTGAGGGCGGCAACCTGTGTCACGATCCGGAAAATGGCAAGATGAAACCGCAGTAAATCGTCTCTTTTTTCCAAGACGCTTTGACGATAGGCGATTCTCGCCTACTCCAGCCCCCATCCAGCTTCGAAGAGAAGCTAAATTACAGTTCTCCTCGCGCTTGCACCCCACCCTGCTCATCGACCATGAGCACCATCGGACGTCAACAAACCGCACAATCGTAGTCTAACTCACCCCCAAAATCTTCGGGAGCCAGTTGCGACACCTCAAACCACTCCCCGCAGGAAGGACATTCGACTTGATTCAAATTCACCGCCACAAGGTGCATTCTCAGACCGACCATGGCAATCGATTCATTTATTTAACACTCGTTAATGATAAATATTACAGGATGAAATAGATAACAAAAACCATTTGACCCACTGAAAACAAGGTGATTCCTTTCACCCGCTGCAGGAGAGTCATTTCACGTGCACGCACTCCCCCTAACTAAGAAAAAAAGATGAAAACTGTAAATGCAATTGCTATTGCCGCTGTTGGTTTCGCAACTTCTGCGAGCGCCTTCACGCTCGACTTCACGGCATTCGCCGCTGGCGCTGAACTGAATAACAACATCGTCGTAAACGTTCCTGGATATGGCGACGTTCGCTTCACTGAAGGACCAAACAACTTTGGAACTCCTCCTACCGATCTTGAAATCACCGACCAATTCCCTCCATTCACAGGAATCGGATTTGAAAACGGAGAGCAACTCATTGTCACTTTCGAAGGAGCTCCAGCCGTGAACATCGACTTCGTCTTTGCTGGCGTTGGCTCAGGTGAGTCATTCACCACCTCCACTTCTAGTGTTCCTGACAACGGCACACGTAACATCGCTTTCTCCGGAAATGGTGCTGCTCTTGTTGCCGTTAACTTCGAGTCCGCCCCCGTCCCTGAGCCTTCATCCACTCTCCTCGTAGCACTTGGCGCACTTGGACTTGTTGGCCGCCGCCGTCGCTAGTAGCTAGTCGCTGACTTCCTTTTATGATCAAAACCGACGGTCCCTTAGGGCCGGCGGTTTTTTTTATCTGACCAAATAACTTCAGTCCCGCTCGGGGCGAGCAAACCCCATCTCATCAAAAACCTTCCGCCCCCGATTGGAATCAACAACATAGCGGGCAAAGTGCCGCGCCCGCTCCACATCATCGCTCGTTGCCAACACGCCTAGATCAGCTCGCTTGGCTCGCTGCGTAAACTCCGGCACCGCGATCCACTCTACTCCTGAGTAATCACGCACAACGGCATCCCATACGATCGCGGCATCGGCCGCTCCTATCGCAATATCTTCGACCACGTTATTTACGGTTGGCTTTGTCACCACGACATTCGGGGTAATCTCCCCTAGCAACCCGACCTCATCCAATACCGCCCACGTGTGCTTTCCAATCGAGGCCGACTTCTCAGCGAGCGAAATCCTCAACCCAGCTCGACCCAGATCGCCTAGACTTGTGATCCCTTTCGGGTTCCCTCTCGCTACCACAACTCCAGCGGTTAATCGCGCGACTTTAAGACTCTCCAACACCGCCCCCCTCTTACGAATTGCTTCTAGATAGCTAGCATCCGCTGGCAAAAAAAGATCACCGCCTGCAATCTCTAGCTGACTCGCCAAAGCGCCGGATCCTCCGAATTGCAGATCCACTCGGACCGCAAATTCCTCTTCATACTGACGGGCGATCATCGTCATCGGCCGCCGGAATCCCGCCGCGCAATGAACCTGCAAGCGGCCTCCTCCAAGCTCCACCTCATCCCGTTCCTCAACCAGCCACCAAATCGCGCCTGCCAAAACGCTAAAAAGAAAAAGGAGAACAATCAGCAGCCGCTTCATTAAAATGGCGCTCCGACCTGGAATCGAACCAAGATCTAAGGTTTAGGAAACCCTTGTTCTATCCGTTGAACTAC
>JALZWJ010000298.1 GCA_023300065.1 Akkermansiaceae bacterium | reverse complement strand
TGAGCGACGGCTTTGGTGGCGATGAGGAAGCTATTGTTATAAGCCCAGAGACCAGCGAGGGAGCCGAGGGCGAGGGAGATGAGGTTGAAGAAGAGCTTTACGAAGTTCTTCAGAAAACCGAGGACGGTGAAGAGGGCCAGGATGCCACCGATGATGGTGTTTGGGGGGAGTTGGTCCATGATGGTGAGTGGTGAGGGTGTTTTTTTTTTGATTATTCTCCGCAGAAGGCTCGGTGTCTTAGGAGGTGATCGCAGAGGATGAGGTTTGTCATGGCTTCTACGATGGGGACGGCGCGGGGGAGGACGCAGGCGTCGTGGCGGCCGCGGCCCTTGAGCTCGGTGTCTTCTTTTCCTTTTGTGACGGTGGCTTGGGAGGACATGATGGTGGCGGTGGGCTTGAAGGCGACGCGGAAGATGATGGGCTCGCCATTAGAGATGCCGCCTTGGACGCCGCCGGAGTTGTTGGTTTTTGTGCGGACGGTGTCGCCATCCATGTAGAAGGGGTCGTTGTGCTCGGAGCCTTTTAGGGTGGTGCCGGCGAAGCCTGAGCCGACTTCGAATCCTTTGGTGGCGGGGATGGAGAGCATGCCTTTTGCGAGGTCTGCTTCGAGGCGATCGAAGACGGGCTCGCCGAGGCCGGGAGGGCAGCCGCGGACGACGCACTCGATGACGCCGCCAATGGAGTTCCCTTCGGAGCGGACTTCTTTAATACGTGCGATCATTTCATCGGCGGCGGCGGGGTCGCCAGTACGGACGATGTTTGATTCGATGTCAGCGGAGGTGACGGTGAGTGGATCGACGTTGGCGGGGATGTTTTGAATCGATTTTACCCAGGCGAGGGTCTCGATCTGAGGGCAGAAGTGAGCGAGGACTTTTTTAGCGATGGCGGCAGCGGCGACGCGGCCGATGGTCTCGCGTGCGGAAGAGCGACCTCCACCGGCGGGGTTACGGGTGCCAAATTTCGCGTCGTAGGTGTAGTCGGCGTGTGAGGGGCGGTAGGTATCGACCATTTCGGAGTAGGCTTCGGGACGGTGGTCCTTATTGCGAACGAGGATGGCGATGGGGGAGCCGAGGGTTTTTCCTTCGTAGGTGCCGGAGAGGATCTCGCAGGCGTCAGCTTCATTCCGCGGAGTGGTGACTGCGGATTGGCCGGGGCGGCGGCGGTCGAGTTCGACTTGGAGGTCAGCCTCGGTAAGTGGAATGAGGGGAGGGCAGCCATCGATGATGACGCCGACGCCTCCACCGTGAGATTCGCCGAAGGTAGAGATGCGGAAGAGTTGGCCGAGTTGGCTGGACATGGGCGGGACTTTAGCAGGGGATTTATATCCGGCAAGTGCGGGGAGGGATCAACGGTTGAGAGTTTTGTTGAGGGTGTGGGCGGCGGTTTCGCCGATTTGGAGCGCTTTGCCATCGACTCCGTAGATGAGGACGACTTTGAGGAGGTCTTTGTCGAGGGCTTGGTGCATGAGGTCCTCGGCGGAGAGGGCGAGGTGGCCACTACGTTTTGTGAGCTCGAGCTGCCAGGGGCCGATGCCGTGGAAGGAGCGGTAGACGACCTCGGTGCAGGCGAGGCGCTCGGCCTTACGAAAGTCGAAGACGAAGTCGTAGAGTTTACCCTCATGGGTCATGGCGCGGGTTAAGGCTTCTCGAAGTTCTTCACGGTTGAGGCGGGGTCGGAGGACGACGAAGGAATCCACTGCGAGAGTCTCGCTGAGGCGGCGCAATTTAACGCCGTCTTTTTTTGCCTCGAGGACGGTAATGAGGTCATCGCCTTGATGGGGCACTCCGAGGTTTTGGCGCTCTTTTGGCGAGCCAAGGTAGAGAGCTGCGTGAGGCCAAAATCCGGGAAGGAAGAGGTTGCTCATGGCGTCATCATGCCGGGTGATGAAGATGTCACCTGGGCGGAGCATGGTGCGGACGGTTTCGCGAATTTCGGGGGAGACTCGTTTTCCTTGGCCGGGAGGTTTGGCAAATGGCTGTTTCATTTCTGCGATGGCAGAGCCTCCGAGACGGAAGAGATGGAACATGACTTTGAGGTATCCCGAGTTTGTGCGGCGGTTGAATGAGTAGAGGCGGTAGGTTAGGAGACCTGCCAAGAGTGAGCGTTTTGGTGGTTCAAAGTGAGGTTCTTCTTCTTCGAGCCACGGGATCATCTCTGACATACCTCCTGCGGTGAGTGCGTGGTGAATGGTTGTACGGTGTTCTTCGTAGAACTCTCGTGCTTGTTGGTAGCGCCACATCGATCCGGGTGAGCTGAGGCTGCGGTAGATGCGGGTAAATGTTTTACGGGGGATGTGATATCGAGGTTCGGCTTCATCGAGCTTTGCCCATACGATGGGGCGTTCTTTAGCGAGCGAGATGACGAAGGTGGCGCTGCGCATGAGCATGGAAGCTGCGCAGAAAGCGAGGCTGAAGATTCTAAGATCTTCTTTGCGGAGACTGGGTTCTAAGTCTCTGACCATTTGCCAGAGGCTAGCCCGCGCGCCGAGGTATTGGAGGTAGCGTTCGCGGAGGCGTTCATCTTCATCTGGGAGATAGTAGCCTCTTTCTTGCGCGGTATTTGCGTCGGTGAGTTCGGCGCGGAGGTCCTTCCGTCGCGGAAGTGCGGGGTAGGCTCCTTGTAAAATGTCCCATGCTTCTTTGATCACCAAATCCGACATTTATGAATGCTCTCTAACTCCTGCGATGAGGTCAACCCATCGTGCGTTCACCATAAAAATGGGGGAGGCGTCAACCCCTATAAATACAGGGTTTATGGCTTATTTTAACTTTACAAACATTAGAGCTTAACGATGATCAGGCCGCTATGAATAAAGGTGAACTCATCGAATCAGTACAAAAAGCCCTCGGAAAAGAAGCAACCAAACGCTCTGCTGAAGAGGCTGTGGCAACCGTGCTTGACTGCATCGCCAAAGGCGTTCGCAAAGACAAGAAGGTTCAGATCATCGGATTTGGCACTTTCGAGGTCAAGAAGCGTGCTGCCCGTATGGGTCGCAACCCTAAGACTGGTGAAGCGATGAAAATCGGTGCTTCTAAGTCTGTTGGCTTCAAGCCTTCTTCGACTCTTAAGAAGTCCCTCTAAGCTCCCTCCCAGGTCCTTAGACTTCTTATTTAAGAATAATTCAGCCCGGTGATCCTTGTGGTCACCGGGCTTTTTGTTTCCCCTCGCAATCTCGTGGGGTCAGTCGTAGGGTTCTGACATCAATCACCTCTCTGATGCCCTCCAGCACTGTCGAAAATTATCTCAAAGCGATCTGGTTCCTACAGGGACGAGGTGAGGCGGCAGAACTCGTCCCAATCGGGCAAGTCGCCGAAAGGATCTCAGTAACGCCTGGGACCGCCACTACCATGATGAACCAGCTCAAGAAGATGGGGTTGGTAGATTATACTCCGAGACGGGGCGTGCTTTTGAATGAGGCCGGAAGAAAGGCTGCTCTTTTGGTGTTACGGAGGCATCGGTTGGTGGAGACCTTCCTCGTGGAGGTAATGAAATTAGACTGGGCTGAAGTGCATGAAGATGCGGAGGTTTTAGAGCATGTGATTTCTGACCGTTTGCTGACGCGGATGGATGAGATGCTAAACCATCCCACTCATGATCCGCATGGAGCTCCCATCCCTACGGCTGATGGTGAAATCACGGCAGATGGCACCGTGGTGCTGGCAGATTGTCCACTTGGTTCTTATACTTTACAGAGAGTTCGTGAAGATCAGCCCTCTTTTCTACAATGGCTGGCTGGCCTCGATTTGATGCCTGGAACGGATCTGATCATCACGGAGCGAAACACCGAGGCAGACACTCTTACTCTGGAGCTTCCGGGCCGCCCCGAGCCTGTCCAAATTTCCCTTCCTGCCGCTCAGTCGCTTTTGGTGGTGATGCCTTAATTTCTCGGGGCGAACGAGGCGTGAGGGAAATTTTCCTTCCCCTTTGACGCGGGAAACGCTTCGCTGATCGCTCCTACGACTATGAAACCTATCCTCCTTCTTTGCCTTGTCGCGCTATCGACCTCGCTCTGCTTTGGGCAGATGAGTGTGGACATCAAGATTGATCGCCCTCAATCCCTCGCTCATGAGCCGGTGACTGCAGTTGTGACGATCACGAACCGGAGTGGCCGGACACTAAACTTAGTGAGTCAATCTGAGGGCAGCATCGCCCATAGTTGGCTTGATTTTAGCATGCGCGATGCGTCTGGGCGCGGCATGCAGAAGCGGCATAATAAGGTTTTTCAAAAAGCGGTGATCCCAGCTGGCCGCAGCATGGCCCGCCGAGTGAACTTGAGCAGCATGTTCAACGTGACCCGTATTAGTAATTACGCTGTGACGGCCCACGTCAGTCAGCCTGGGCTAGATGATACCAGCTACACCTCGAACTCCGGCCACTTCACGGTTGGAGCAGGGAGTAATATCTACAAACAGCCCTTTGGCGTTCCAAAGAGCCCTGCGCCGAAGCGTGAGTATAACGTCATCACCTTCAACGATGGGCGGAAGACCTCAATTTATGCTCAAGTCATGGATACTACGACAGGTTACGCTCTCTCGACCTTCCGCCTCAGTGAGTATCTTTCCTTCGTGGAGCCAAAAATGGCGCTCGATGGGAAAAATCAGCTCCACGTTCTGTATCTTGCGAACCCTGAGGTATTTGTGCACGCCACGGTCAACCAAGATGGGTCACTGACAGGAACCAAGTATTATAAGCGAGTTGGCGGACGCCAGCCCCGCTTTGTGCCTTTCTCTGACGGCAAAATCGGCGTTTCTGGTGCTGTTCCTTACGATCCCAAAAAGGCGCGTGAAAAGGCCCCGACCGCCCGTCGTGCTTCTGAGAGGCCTAAGTAATTTTGGACCCCATTAAAAAAGATCGCTTTTTTTTGAATATATTCTAGAGTCTCTTTCAGCTCCCATTTCTATCCACATGAAATCCCTCCTCACCTCCCTCGTCCTTTTCTCTGCAACCCTTCTGCAATCAGCAGCAGGATCTTTTCAAACAGTCGTGATCGATGCTGGCCACGGTGGCCGCGACATCGGTGGCGCATACGGTAAAGTCTACGAGAAGTGGCTCGCCCTTGATACGTCGATGCGTGTTGAAAAGAAGCTAAAGGAAAAAGGCTTCAAGACGGTGATGACTCGTCGCAGTGATCACTTCGTCACCCTCGGTGGCCGTGCTAAGATCGGTAATAGCTACCCAAATTCCATTTTCGTCAGCATTCACTACAATTTCACCTCCAAGAAGTCAGTTTCTGGGCTTGAGACCTTTTACTGCAGCAAGCGCTCACAGCCACTCGCTGATGCCGTGCAACGTGGTATGCTTAGCGAAGTCAAAGCGGTAAACCGCGGTGTTAAATACGCTCGCTACTACGTGATCCGCCATGCCAAGAATCCTTCGATCCTTGTGGAAGGTGGCTTTGTTTCCAACTCTGCAGAGCGTGGTCGCACAAAAGAGGGCCGCTACCGTGAAGGCATCGCCGATGGCATCGTGAATGGCATCGTCGAATACAAGAATATGCGTCGCAACGGCACAGCATACTAATTTCATCAACTCTTGATGTCTGTCGATTGGAGCGCACGTTACCAATCAGGCCAGACAGATTGGGACAAAGGGGAGGCTCATCCAGAGCTTCCTTTTTTATTGTCTACGCATCACGACTTGGTGGGGAATGCTGAGCGTATATTAGTGCCGGGCTGCGGGATGGGGCATGATGCTTCCTTGATCCACTCTGTCGCCGAGACGGAAGTGCTGGGTCTAGATTTGGCCGCTGAGCCGATCGCTTGGGCTAAGAAACACTATCCGGCTGAGAAACTAGCATGGACAGAGGGCGACCTCTTTCAATGGCCGGGAAGCTATGACCTCGTTTTCGAGCATACCTGCTTTTGCGCCATTCCGGTGGAACGCCGTGCGGACTACGTCGCCGCGATGGCCCGGCTCATCCCAGAAGGGGGGCACCTCTTAGGAATCTTTTTCCTGAATCCTGACCATGAAGGTGAGGAGGGGCCACCGTTTAAAGTGAGCCTTGAGGAATTGCGGGGATTTTTTGGAGAGAGCTTTGAGCTGGTGTGGTCAGACGGAGTGACTCGGACCTTTTCTGGGAGGGAAGGCGAGGGGCGTGAGCGCTCGATTCTTTGGAGGAAGAAGAGCGGAAGGCACTGAGGTATTCTGATCTAGAGGTGTGTGTCTTTAGCGCTCAGCTATTGGGAGTCTTTTTTAGCACTTTTTTTATCAGCCTTGGCCTTGTTCCTTTTTGTGCGCTCGCGGAGAGTCTCGGCGTAGTATTCGAGGCTCGTTTTTAGGGGGAGCTTGATGCGCTTTATGTTCTTCTTTTGATCAAGGTTCGCGTTGATCTCTTCCTCATCAGGATCGGTGGATTTGACTCCGCCTTCTGGGACCTCTAGTCCAGCGGTCCATACGATCGCGTTGAGGACGACTTTCCGGAAGCCCTCGATGGCCCAGTTGCGATGGTAGTGGCCGCCGGTGAAGCCGCCGCCGCGCGTGCCGTTGGTTTGTTCAAGTCCCCACATGAGGCGTTGAGGTTTGCCAAGGCCCTCGATGCCATTCTTGTTCCAGAGGCTTGTCGTGATGAGCGTCTCTTTGGTGGGAATGGCGGTGACGAGAGCTTGAGATTTTTCTGAGAAATCGAGTGCGTAATACCATTCGTCGAAGACGGCGACGGGTTTTTCACACCCTCGGCGGATGGGATGATTTGAAGCGACATCGAGCTCGGCGACCCAGAGTGGATTGACGCTATGCTTGTTTTTGAAGTATCCGCCGACCGTGGGGAGGTAGTATTTTTCACCGTTCTCGGATTTCTTAGGATGGACCCCGTAGTGCATGAAGAAGAGTCCCGTGCCAGCTTCAGAAAGCTCTACGAGACGCTCGTAATGCTTACGGTGGATCGAGTCAGAGTCGCAGTAGATTACGATAGAAGAAGCGCTCTCTAGGACCTTGTCATCCTTCGGCCAGCCGGAGATGACGCTCGCCTCGATAGGGAGATCTTTCTGTGCGTTGAGGCGGTTCGCAAGTAAAAGCGAACCGGCGCGGAATTCATGATCGCCAGACGAGTGAGAGGGTCTACCCGCCAGGAAGATGATCTTCTTGGGTGGGGCCAGCCCCAGTGCCGAGTTAAGGAGAGTTAGGAAAATGAGGATGATTTTCATAGAGGTATGAGGAAAAAGAAAAGGCGGGGACTTAACTCCCCGCCTTTTTTACTCGTGATGAAGAAATGATCTTTCAGGAAGCGTGTTGGATGGAGCGCCTTTGGTGGATGACAGGCACGGCGTGGGTCGCGAAGAGGAAGACCGCGGTAAAGAGCCCTTGTGCAATCATCGTGTTACGGAAAAAGAACCAAGTGGGAGTGGCGAACTGAGGGAGTCCGGTCCAGAGCGCCTGCCCGAGAGTCGCGAGTGACTTCGGGGCGTAGAGTGGATCGAACGCCCAGCTCAGGATATTCGTGATCAGATAGAACGCGATCGCACTAGCGAGTGAACCGAGGAAGACCCGGCCAGGTTGCGAGTTTTTAAAGAACGAAGCGAGGCCCACCATCGCGGCGAAGCCAGCAAGAGGAACCAAGATCTGAGCGCTCATATCGTGACCCTGAGCAATACTCGTCATCGGGTAGCTCATGAGCCAAGCCACTGCGGGAAGGATGATTCCACGCCAGCCAAAGAGAGCCATGCCACAAAAGAAGAGCGCGCCAAGCGGCTGTAAATTGCCAAGGCTCTCCGGAGCCATAGAGCCCAGCATCCGGGCCAGGCCCAGGACGATCACAAAGACAATGAAAGGGAGAAAGCGCTGCATGGGTCGTATTTAAAGGAAGGCTGCGGGAAATGGAATTCCCGAGTTAGGAATCTTTTCGCGCTAGCTGGGTGGGTTTCGCCCTTAGATATTTGGTTTGGATCGTGACAATAGAATGGCGCAATATTCAAATATTGCGCCATATAAAACGTTTAAAGCGCCATTAAGATCAGTATCACGCCATAAAGTGGCGTGATTATGCTTTAAAACCTTGTATTACGCCAATATCACGCCAGAATGTGGCGCGATGTCGAAGGTAAATGATGAACAGATCTTAGAAGTGATCAAAGAATTCGGTAAAGAGGGCTGCTCTTTACTCGAAATTTCTGAGCGGCTTGGGGGGGAATTGACTCGCCGCACTTTACAGCGGCGGCTGCAGCAGCTTGCCGAGGCTCAGAATATTCAAAAGCTTGGGAGAGCGCGAGCGACCTACTACAAATTTGTTCACGTTTATCAACTTAACCGACCCTCCCAAGACTCTATTTTAAGGGAAGACCCCATCCCCTACAATGCTCCCCAAGAGCCCAAACCTCCCAACGCCAGCACCTCCGCCAAGGACGAACTCTCTGGGCCCGACTACAGCAAAGTGGCCCGCGATGTCGTCAACAT
This sequence comes from Akkermansiaceae bacterium, assembly GCA_023300065.1. Taxonomy (GTDB): domain Bacteria; phylum Verrucomicrobiota; class Verrucomicrobiia; order Verrucomicrobiales; family Akkermansiaceae; genus SW10. The sequence goes on along the minus strand of JALZWJ010000298.1, from coordinate 741 downwards.
TGTCCGCGCTCCACAAGAGACCCGGAAATCGGTCGGCTATCGGCGCGAATTTCTAGACTCGTATCAGCCCAACAAAACCTACTACTTGCCACTGGAGCTCCGCGAGCGGCTCATCAAGATTGGGCGCAATGAGCACTACGACACCTTGCCGGCTGGAACACATGCGAGGCAGATTTTTGACCGTCTCATTATCGATCTTTCTTGGAACTCCAGCCGGCTCGAAGGAAACACCTTCTCGCTTTTGGAAACCGACTATCTCCTCGAGCAAGGGAAGTCTGATGAGCCGCACCGCGCGCGGGAGGCGATCATGATTTTTAATCACAAGACCGCGATTGAAATGATGGTCGAAGAGCCAGATGCCCTCGGCTTTAACCGCCATACTTTCATGAACCTACATGCGGCTCTTACTGAGGACCTCATGGCTGACCCCTCGACTGAGGGAGCCCTGCGGAATATCCCGGTTGGGATTGGGGGGAGTGTGTTTCATCCCGTCAATAAACCGCAGGTCATTGAGGAATGCTTTGATCAGATCTTAGAAAAAGCAGAGGCGATTTCTGATCCTTTGGAGTGTTGTTTTTTTCTAATGGTGCACCTGCCGTATCTGCAAGCATTTGAGGATGGCAATAAACGGACCTCCCGGCTTGCTGCGAATTTGCCACTGATTCAGCAAAACTTGGCACCACTTTCATTTGTGGGATTACCGGCGCGGAGATATACCGAGGCGATTCTTGCGATTTATGA
>JALZWJ010000297.1 GCA_023300065.1 Akkermansiaceae bacterium | reverse complement strand
CGAGTAGAGGAGGTGAAGGACGGCGTGCTCCTTACCACCGACGTAGAAGTCCACGAAGCCGTCTTCATTGCCCCAGTAGTCTTCGTTCTCAGGAGAGATGAAGTGGTCGGTATTGTTCGGGTCGCAGTAGCGAAGGTAATACCAGCACGAGCCAGCCCATTGGGGCATGGTGTTGGTTTCGCGCTGGAGTTTTTCGCTGTAGTTGATCCAGTCGGTGCAGTTAATGAGCGGACCACGGGGGTCGCCGGTGGGCTTGAAATCCTCCATCTGAGGCTGGAGAAGTGGGAGCTCGGACTCGGGAACACCGGAGTGTTGGCCGGTCTCCTTATCCCAAAGAAGCGGGAAGGGCTCGCCCCAGTAACGCTGGCGGGAGAAGAGCCAGTCGCGGAGTTTGAATTGGATCTTCTTTTCGCCTTTTTTGTTTTCGACGAGCCAATGGATGATCTTCTTTTTGGCGTCCTTGGTTTTGAGACCATCGAGGAAGCCGGAGTTGATGGCGGTTCCGGAATCGGTGTAGCCTTGCCACTCTTGGTCGCCATTTGGTTGGACGACTTGGAGGATCGGGAGGGAGAATTTTTCGGCGAATTCAAAGTCGCGGGAGTCGTGCGCCGGCACGGCCATGATGGCTCCGCTGCCGTAGCCCATCATGACGTAGTCGGCAATCCAGACGGGGATCTTTTCGCCGTTCACGGGGTTGGTTGCGAAGGCTCCGGTGGCGACGCCGGTTTTATCTTTGTCGAGGCCGCGCTCCATGTCGGACTTGCTGGCGCAGGCCTTAATGTAGGCTTCGATCGCTTCTTTGTTTTCCGCAGTGGTGATCTCGGAGACGAGCGCGTGCTCTGGGGCGAGGACCATGTAGGTGGCGCCGAAAAGAGTATCAGGGCGCGTTGTGAAAACGGTGACGTCATTGCCTTCAACATCGAAGGTCACTTCGGCTCCTTCGCTGCGGCCGATCCAGTTGCGCTGGAGGGCTTTGATGGACTCTGGCCAGTCGAGGGGCTCGAGTTCATCGATGAGGCGTTGCGCGTATTTTGTGATGCGGAGCATCCACTGACGGAGCGGGCGGCGCTCTACGGTCTCGCCTTTTTTCTTCCACTCTTCCACTTCCTCGTTGGCGAGGACGGTGCCCATGGAGGGGGACCAGTTGACGGGGGCTTCGTGGATGAAGGCGAGGCGGACGTCATCAATCTGGGCTTGGGTCCAGCCCTTTTCTTCGAGCTCGGAGACGGGCTTGGCCTTTTGGTCTTCGTCGCAGAAGTAGGAGTTATAGAGCTGGAGGAAAATCCACTGGGTCCAGCGGACATACTTGGGATCGGTGGTGTTGATCTCGCGATCCCAATCGTAGCCGAAGCCGAGTTCCTGGAGCTGACGGCGGAAGTTATTCGTATTGGCCTCGGTGGTGACGCGGGGGTGTTGGTTGGTTTTGATGGCGTATTGCTCGGCGGGGAGGCCGAAGGCGTCCCACCCCATCGGGTGGAGGACGTTGAAACCATTCATGCGCTTGTAGCGGCCGATGATATCGGTCGCGGTGTAACCCTCAGGGTGGCCGACGTGGAGGCCCTCGCCGGAAGGGTAAGGGAACATATCGAGAATGAAGTATTTCGGCTTGGACGCATCGAAGCCTTCTTCACCGGGACCGGGGGTGCGGAAAGTCTTATTCTCGGCCCAGTGGGATTGCCATTTGGACTCGAAGAGGTCGAAGGGGTAGGGCTTGCGTTTCTCAGACATGATGTTGGGGGAGGAAAACGTTTAAAGGCGGGAAAAACACGCACAAAATGCCAACGCACAGGTGACGATCTTCCTGTCCTCTTCTTGGCACACCTCGCAGAGAAAAATAAAGGCCCCGCGGATTTCTCCACGGGACCTTTGATCACACATTCTTGCAAAGAAATTTTATCTGCCTCGCGTTCGGTTCTGGCTGGATGAACGCGTTCCGCCAGACGACCGCGTGCCCGTTCTAGAGGAGCTTGGTTGACGGAATGACTGAGTGGAACGGGTCGATGGTCTACTCTGGCTAGTTCCTGTCTGCCTTTCTGATTGAGATGATCCCCCGCGGAAGGTTGAACTCCGATTTGAGAAACTCCGACTCGTTTGAGATGAAATCGGAGTCCGGCGCGAGGACTGAGAAATATATTTCCGTTGGCTCGCAGAATACTGAGAGGTCGCGCGGCTTCTATTCTGAGAAGAAGTCGAAAGCCTCCTAGAACCAGAACTGGTTCCATGGGTCACTCGTGTATTACGATTATTGTTGAATCCAGAACTCGAACGACTCGCCAAATGACTCGGGAGGGAAATCCTTCCCCCTTTGCGGTAGCCACTCGGGTAAAGTGGGGATGAATAGCGCCGAGGAGTAGAAGTATAGTAGCTCCGTGAAGTATGGTTATAGTAGCGATTCAGTGAACGGTCGTAATATGAGCGACGATACGGATCGTAGCTCCATCGGTCAAAGTTCGTGCCGATAAAGCCCACCTGCAAAGCTGAGTAACTCCCTGAGCGACCATAGCCGGAGTTATTAAAACCTCGTGAATAGGCTAAGCTGGAGCTGTGGTAACCTTGGGAATTACCATAGCTATTAGAATCGGAACAGGAAGAGAGCATGGGCCAAGCTAGGAAGCAGGCAGCGAGCATAAAAATTATTTTCATAGTGTTAGTATAACGTAATTCAGAGTCGTTTCATTCGAAAAAGAAAAAAACGCTATTTTTTGAAAGCCCCATAAATGAGGGGCTTTAGAGCTGCCTCCAAATTCCGATTATAAGGCATCGTTTGCTCCATCGTAATTACGACGAGCTCATGTTCCGGAGAAATCCAATAATGCGTGCTCGCCGCGCCGCCCCAGCCATATTCACCTAGGGCCGCGTCTGAATCACCCCGGCCATCATTCGTAACCCGCACACTAAACCCGAGACCAAATCCCGTGCCAGGTCTCACATCGTCTCCAAAGGAGATCGCCGCTACCCCCTTTGGCAGCTGATTGGTCCTCATCAATTCTACTGTTTCTTTTCGTAAATATCGCTTCCCTTGAAACTCTCCCCCGTTGGCGATCATCTGGAGAAATCTCGCGTAGTCCGTGATGGTCGAGACTAGGCCGCTCCCTCCCCCTTTAAAGGCCGGGGCCTGTAACATCTTACTCCCCTCCGCTGGGTCAGCCACCATCAAGCGCCCCTTTCTTACCCGATAATTTACCGAGAGCCTCCCCATTTTATCCCGCGGAACTTGATAAGCGGTATCCACCATGCCGAGTGGTTTTATAAGGCGTTTTTCTAGAAATTTTTCAAAAGGTATCCCTGCCACCTTCGCGACCACTGCCGCTAAGACATCGCTACTCGCGCCATAGACCCAACGCTTACCTGGTTGATAAAGTAGCGGAGCCTCCGCGATATTTGCGAGCAGAGTATCCAACGCCGCCCCTTCTCGATACATCCGGCTCACGGGGTGCACCGCCCAACGATTCGCTAACCCGCTCGTGTGCCGCAAGAGATCACGCACCGTGGGGGCCCGCTCCGCCTTCTCGCGCTTAATTCTGGAGACCCAGACCTCGTCCCCTTTGAACTCTGGCAAATGCGCCGCTACCTCATCATCTAGATTCAATTTCCCCTCATCGCACAAAATCAGCGCCGCTGCTGAAGTGAGCCCCTTTGTCATCGAAAAAATACGAAACAAGGTGTCCCGCTCCATCGGTAAATCATTCTCACGATCCCGCTGACCAAAGCCCTCCTGATAAACAATCGTCCCTTTTTTCAAGATCAGAACAGATGCCCCCACCAAGCTCTTCTCTCGGATCATCCCCTCCACCACTGGACCAATTTTCGCCAAGCCCTCGGCAGACATCCCAAACTCAGCAGGCTCCCCCACTGGTAGCTCACGCCCCACCGCAAGTAGCGGGACTAACATCACAAAAAGAATACGCATCACGTCATGATACTCAACCTTCCTCGTTAAGGGTATTCCAAAATCCACTCAAATTCATCAGGGCGATCAAGAATCGCACCAAAGCAAAACTCATTCTTAACAAGAATGTCCGTAACTGCACGATCCAGTCGTTCGGCCCAGTCGAGGACCAAGGTAAGAATAACACCAACACTCCTCTGAGCGAACAGAGGAGGCGCTTCACCGTTGAGGTGGGATGAGCCAATTAGTCCTTCTTCCGATCGTGGTCGATCTTGAAGCTACGACCACGAAGGCTGGCATTGCGGAGACCATCGATGACATCATTGGCAATCTCTTGCCCGACGTCGACAAGGGTATGCTTCGGGAAGATCGTGATCTTACCAAGGGAGCCATCTGGGACATTACACTCGCGGTAGATCATCCCAGCGATGTCGCCGGGCTTGATGTGCTGAGCTTTACCAAGATTCATGACCAGACAGGACATGCCCTTTGAGTTGTTACGCTCAGCCGGGGCACCACGGTCACGCTCGCGGCGCTCCGGGCGTTCTCTGCGATCACCACGGTCATTACCTCGGTCATTACCTCGGTCATTACGATCGCGGTGATTATTTCTGTCGTTGCGGTCATTCCGATTCCCGCGATCATCCTTCCAACTGGAGCGCTGGCGCTCGTTAGAGAAAGCTTCCTTTTGCTTATCCTCGGCGATGAACTCACCTTCACGGGTCGTTGATTCACGAAGTAAAGTAATGGCGGAATTGGCGATGTCAGTCGCGGTGTGGCCCTGCTCAAGAAGGCGGTCGAGATAAGTCTGGAAGTTCCCAATCTTCTTATTCTCGAGACGTTCCTGAATCGTCTGAAATAGCACATCAGCACGCTTGCCTTCCACCTGCTCTTGGCTCGGAACACGCTCACGACGGATCGTCTGGCGGGTGTATTTCTCGATCGTCTGGAGACGATAGATATCGCGACCGAAGACGAAGCTCACCGCTTTACCAGAACGTCCAGCACGACCAGTCCGGCCGATACGGTGAACGTAATCCTCGGGGTCGTGAGGGATCTCGTAGTTTACGACGAGGTCGATGTTATCGACGTCCAGTCCACGAGCTGCCACATCAGTCGCGACGAGGATCTCGACCGTTCCTTCACGGAAACGAGCCAAGACGCGCTCACGCATCTGCTGGGTAATATCGCCGTGCAAACGGTCGGCGGTGTAGCCACGGGCCAAGAGGCCCTCGGTCACTTCATCCACGAGGCGCTTGGTATTACAAAAAACAACGGCGAGGCGAGGTGGGTCAATATCGAGAAGACGGGAGAGAACCTCCACCTTCGAGCGTTGACGGACTTCGTAGCATGATTGGTCGATCGCATCGACCGTGAGGGACTTGCGCTCGATTTCGATCAGCTCAGGCTTCGTCCCGAAGTTCTCGATGAGGCGACTCACGCGGCGATTCATCGTTGCGGAGAAGAACATGGTCTGGCGCTCCTTAGGCAGGGCGGCGAGGAGTTCCTCCATCTCGTCTTGGAAGCCCATGTCGAGCATGCGGTCAGCCTCATCAAGGATGACCGTTTTGATATTTTGCGGGTTAAAGCTGCGGCGCTTCAAGTGATCCAGGAGACGACCCGGTGTCCCCACCACGATGTGGGCACCCTTGCGGAGGCCTCTTAACTGACGATCGATCGGAGTGCCGCCATAGACAGGAAGGGCGCGGAGGCCTTTGATCTTATTACCGAGGCGGAAGACCTCTTCACAAACCTGCACCGCGAGTTCGCGGGTCGGGCAGACGATGAGAGCTTGAGGCTCAGCAAGATGCGAATCAATCCGAGCGAGCGTAGGAAGTGCAAAAGCTGCGGTCTTACCGGAGCCAGTTTGCGAGAGACCGATGAGATCTTTTCCTTCGAGGGCGAGAGGGATCGTCTTAGCCTGAATCGGCGAAGGGCTTTCAAACCCCATTTCGAGGACCGCGGCGAGGAGAGGTTCGGGGAGACCGAGTTCGGTAAAGGGAGGCGTATCCATGGTGGCGTGACTAAAAATAATTCCCGCTGTGAATAACTGCCACGAACGAGAGAGCGAGAGGTCTCAGCCTTTGCCTCTAATAGCAAGAAGTAAACGAAAGTTCCCGCTAAGAGTCGTTGAGACTACTTCCGTCTCCAGAAGAGAAATAAGATACCGCAAAGACCACCTAGAAGAGCCACCGACGGCTCCGGAATAGGGGCGGCTTCTGCCGGGGAATCAGCAGCAAAAAGGCTGACGCAAGAAGCCGCAAAACTTGCAAAGATCAGCAAAAACTTAGAGGTAAGTGGGTTCATCAATTCAAAAAGGGTGGCCCACTTAATACGCTGTTAATCAAGGCTGATCAAGGAATTATTTGAAAAAAAACAAGCAGCATCAAACTTTTTGAAAAAACACACATCCTTAACTACGGGAGATTAATTTTCAATCGATAGTACAGCGCCCCTGTCTCGTTCGGGCCTGGTATCCGCGTCAGGATTCTCATCCGCACTCCCTCCCCATTGTCAACCGTAGTAGAACCTTCAATGGCATCATTCACAGTGGCCCAAGTCGTCAGATTCACCGAGCTCTCCAAAGTCGTCGCCAGCCCCCGTCCTGCCAGATCCAATGACTCCACCAAGGTGAATTGGTGCGTCCCATCTTCTGGAAATACAATTTCCAGGGGGCTCACAGCCTCCTCCCCATCGCTCGGGTCAGACTCCGTCAAATACTCTTCCAAGTTCGTCACGCCATCACCATCTGCATCATCTCCCGGTGCCGTCAGAGTGGTCACCCCCGCCACCGTGAGCCAGTTCCCAAATCTCTCCGTAGGAGTGCTATCGGCCAAGGCGAGCGCGGGATTAATCAAAGCATTGATCTCCGGAATATGACTACTGATTCGCGAGCCATAAGTGTGAGATTGGCGAGCAAATCTCACACTCCCCGGATTGGTTGAAAAACCCGTCGTAGGAATCAAATTCCACCCACTCGCATCACTGCCGATGCTCAATCCGCCCGCATCATAAAAGCTCCCCCGGAAACCATTCGCATTCGTAGGCACCGCATCCTCCGAGTAGTTTCCATCCACCGAGAAGGACACCCCCGCGAGCTTCCAAGTCGGGCCATCTTTCACGAACCATCCCCCGCCCGAATCCCCCCCGGTCGCGGCCGCTTCATCTTGTCCCAAAAGATCGTTAAAGGTAAAAAATAAAAGATCGTTCCCACCAGAGGTCACTCCGCCATCGATTATATTTCGCCCCCAGCGGGAAAGCCGCGTGGCCGTCCCGCCCCACCGCCACCCTTGCCCCGCAATTTCAATCCCACGCCCAAAGCCACGCCCACAGATCACCATCTCTCTTCCCGGTTCATCCACCGTCGTATAGAGAGGCGCATAGAGATCAAAGGTCTCCCAAATCTCAAAAACCGAGAGATCGCTGCCATTAATGATCCTCCGCGATCCCGGCTTAATGGTGTAGCTCCGCTCCTCCACTCCGTTAAAAATAACCGGCTGCGTGATCACCGTTTGATTCGCCCCTAAATGAGTCGCCGTGATGAAGTGCTTTGGCGAAATCATCGTCCCATGGAAAGCGCTGTATCGGATTTGATACTGCCACCCACTGTCGGCAAAGGCCCCCGTAGGAGCCGTCTCCGTGTTCGCCGCAGGGCTCACGCCATCCCGAAAGATTAAAGCCGCCGCGGGTAATCCCAAGGCAAACCAGACGCACAAACTCTTCCTCATCCCTAACAATACCCCCTTATCAGAAGATTGCCCCCTAAAAATCACCAGAGTGACAGCCTACCGCCCAGCCTGCTGATCCAGATACCCCTGATCGATCACCAGCTTCCCCTCATCGATCGCCTCGTGCACCAGCTCATCACAGCGCTCGTTCAGCGGGTTTCCCGCATGTCCCTTCACCCACTTCCACGTCGGATTATGTCGCGCCGCCGCCGCATCTAGCCGCCGCCAGAGATCCTGGTTCAGAACCGGCTTCTTATCAGATTTTTTCCAGCCACGCTTCTTCCAGCCCTCAAGCCAGCCCTTCAACATCGCATCCACCACATACTTAGAATCCGAATACACCGTCACCGCACAGGCCTCTTTTAACATCTCCAAAGCAGAGATCACCCCCATCAGCTCCATCCGATTATTCGTAGTGTGAGCAAAGGCCCCCTTCAGCTCCTTACGGTGCGCTCCAAAGGTCACAATCGCCCCAAACCCTCCCGGACCCGGATTTCCCCGCGCCCCGCCATCTGTATAAATTACCACCTCTTTCATCACTTCGTATCGATCTTAGTTTCGCACAATTTACTCACCGCCTCAAAGTCCCCCTGAGAAGAAAAAGCCGACCTTGGTAAAATGAAATATTGGTCCCTCTGCAAGTAAAGCAAGATCCCCTTCGGCGACAAATACCGATCATCAAAGTCCCGCCACTGGTAGTTCTTCTCATGCCCCTTCGACTCCTGGCGAATCCGCTTTTCCGTAATGATCCAGTCCAGCTCCTGCCCCGCCTGCGGCGATGACTTCGCCCCATGAATCAGCCGATACTGCCAAAACACCTTCCGCATAAAAAGAATCGGCCCGATCATGATGCACAAAAAACCAAACAAACGATCCCCATAAATCAGCAGGAAGATGCCAATCGGCACCAAAATCAGATAAAAATAACGGATCACCACAAACACCGGGTGCCGATAGCGCATGTGCATCGCCGACCCCAGCTTCAGGGTCTTCACATCAAATTGGCTCGTCGCGTGATACTCACTCATTTCCACGCGCAGACATAGCCTGAGCCTTTGCGCTGGACAAGACAGGGATCTCCATGACCTCCTAGAAAATATGAAAAATCTCTTTCCGGCTCTCCCCATACTACTCCTCTGCTTCTCCGCCACCCTCTCTCCCCTCCACGCACAAGAAGCCTGGCTCCTAGAGATGCCCAACAAATACAGCGACTACCTCATCAAAAAATCCATCGCAGGTGACTACGACACCGTCGCCGGCATCATCGAAAAAATCCCAGACCTCATCGCCGCAAAACAAATCCGCGAGATCGAGCTCATCACCTGGAAAGCCGAAGAAGGAGGCAAGATCCACCCCAAAAAGAAAATCGTCGATGAAAACGGCACCTTCAATGCCGGATCCCGATATTACCCAAACCGGAGCAACTCCCTCGACCACCGTAAAATCACCATCACCCCAGAAACCGCCACCCAGCGTCACTTTAAGATCGATGCCATCGGCACCCTCGCCCGCGACTGGACCCCCACCTTCATCCACAAACGCGCCAAGCTCTCCATCATCCTCCTAGAACGCCACCCCGAGGCTGGCAGCGCCAACGTCCCCATCACCGACCTCCGCCAACTCCAGTTTGACACCACCACCAAAGAGCACGTCGCCTGGTATTCTTCCCTCCCCCTAGACACCCGGGACCTCTCCTACCAATCCCGCGCCGCCCTCGCCGCCAACCCCAAGATCAAATTCGGCACCAACATCTTCACCACCGTTCACAAGGACGCCAACACCCTCCTTCGCATCGAAGCCAACAGCAAAGACACCCGCACCCCAGACTTCATCAACCTCCACCACAACGAGGCCCAGTTCAAAGGACACACCCAGACCACCGGCCCCCTCAAAAAAGAACGCCTAAAAATCGCCGACAAA
>JALZWJ010000296.1 GCA_023300065.1 Akkermansiaceae bacterium | reverse complement strand
AAGATGGTTTCAATGAGGTCACGAAGGGCGAGGTGGTAGCGCTGGCGGATTTCTGGGTGCTCGAAGAAGGGGACGAGAGGTTCGAGAATATCACGGTTAGTGATCATGTCGAAGACGGTGTGGGTGGGGTTTTCGATGCGGCTGTTGTCACCTTCTCCGAAGATGGTGTCGAGGTCGTGAGGGAGGAAGACGAAGCGGCCATCCACGGTGTACATGCTGTAGTCATCATCAGTGCCATTGCTGATGTTGGTCTCGCCGTTGGCGATGATGGCCATGAGGGCGAACCAGCGCATCCATTGATCGATGTCGGCGATTTGCTCGACATTTTGGATGAAGTTTGGGTCGTCAGGGTTGGTGAAGGTGAAGAGGAGGTGATCGAGGTCAGACCAGTCGTTGGTGGAGCTGTTGGTTTGCTTTGACCAACCCTCGCCGAGGTAGTCATTGATGTTTCCATCGTTCCAATTCCAGCTTTCGTCAGGGCGGGTCTTTTTATAGACGTTGCCATTGTCAGCATTGGGGAAGGCGCGGTCGATGAAGTCGCCGGCGAGCGGCTCGAGGTGGACGTATGAGCCGTATTGTTCTGGGATGTCTCCCGCTCGGTTGATGCTGTTACGCCGTAGTTGGATGCGTTTAGAGTTCGGGGTCGGGAGGCGTGCGGCTTGGAAAAGGCGCATTCCAATGAGCTGAAGTGAGGTGAACTGGGTGTTCAGGTTTAGCTCGGTAAAGCCATTCCAAGGGCGGGCTTGGGGGAGGGTGACGCGGAGAGGGCGGGGATTATCATTCCGGCTACTGGCGCCCCGGACGCGGACTCCACAAAGGTAGCGAACGGTGGGGGAGGTTGAGCCATCATCGGCGATGAAGGTGGCGTTAAACATGGCGTTACTGCGGTCGTTACTCCCGGTGAATTCCTGATCCTCTGGGGTTGAGAGGATGAGGCGGTAGATGGGTTGATCATCGAAACGGACTTCGTTGTCGAATTGGAAGAGGGCGTTTGCGCTCTGTCCGTTATCGGTGGTGGCGGGCCAGGTGCGGGTGCCGTCAGCACTCGCGGCGGCGATGTAGAATTCGATGACGGTGTTCTCAGGGTGCGGGGGGATTTGGCCGGTGTAGACCTCACTGCCCACGGCGGCACTCATGGGAGATGGTGCGAAGTTTTCAGGAGATGCGGTGGAGATTCTCCAGAAGAGAGTGGGGGTAAAGACCTCATCCCCGGCGGCTACGATTTCTGCGGAGATGGTGACGGTGTCTGAAGATTTTGGGATGGCGGGGGTGTGGTTGACCTCTTGGATGAAGGGGATGAGGGCGGGAGAGTTGATGGAGTTTGCGGCTCCAGGGGTGCCTCCGGAATCGTTACTTTGGTCCCAGTTTTGGCCGCTGTCATTATCGGCCGCGGGGTTGATGAGTTCTAGGCTCTGACCTCCACCATCGGCCGCGGTTTCCCATTCCCATCCTCGGTGCCCGTCGTCGAATTCGCCGACGATGCGCTGGGCCCAGTCGCCTTGGTCAGAGTAACGGATTTCATCGATCGTTTCTCCTAAGGCATCGATAAGCTCGATCCTTTCTCCTGAATTACTGAGCCCCCCGGTCCATGGGCCTACGACGGCTGAGACGGAAGGGTAGCGGGTGTTGAAGTCTGGGAGGGAGGCGGCGATGACGAGGAAGCCGCCGGGAGGAATGATGGTGTTGTCTTCGAAGGTGTAGTTGATGCCACGGTCAAATGAGCAGCCGGTGAGGTCGAAGTCTGTGGTGCCCGCATTGAAGAGCTCGATGAATTCAAACTGGGTTGGCTCTGCGTCATTGAGATCCGCTGGGCGGTACATGATTTCGTGAATCACGACCTGAGCGGAGGCAGGAGGGATGCTTAAAAAGAAGGAGAAGAGGGTGAGGAACTTCAGGGGGGAAGAAAGGCGGGCGAGGGACATGTGGAAGGTGATTGATGGACGAAGAGAGGGGATTTTTAAATGAATGTTGATGGGAGTGAAGTTCAGATTTTGGTTTCTTATCACAGTTCACTCGTGATCCAGTGGTCGAGGCGGGCGTGGAAGTCAGCCTCCGAGGAGCCTGAAAATGGCTCGTGGCGGGCTTCTGGGATTTCTTGGTAGGAGATTTGATTTGTGGGGAGCTGGGCGAGGCGGGAGCTGAGGATCTGGGGTGGGCAGATTTGGTCGAGGGTTCCTTGGGTAAAGAGGATGGGGCGGTCGGTGGGGAGATTTGAGAATTGTTGGCTGACCTCTTCTGCGGTGTCGCGGAGGAGGCGGCCCCAGCCGAGTGAGATGCGGCTGTGGTAGAGGGGCTTTTTTTCCTCTGTGCCACGGCCGGGATCATCTCCGCAATCTGTGCTGCGCACTCCGGTGCTGACGGTGACCGAGGGGAAGATGGGTGAGATTACGGGGAGGAGTAGTCTCATCCATCGCTTGGCTTGGTGCATGGGGTCGAGGAGGGGGGAGCTGATCCAGGCGGCGGAGAATTTTTTAGGTTGGTTGGAAGGCGTATCGGCTCAGGGACGTGATATTTAGCGTGCCCCGGTGATGACGTGCCTGTTTGCTTTAGTGTTGCTCTTTTATC
>JALZWJ010000295.1 GCA_023300065.1 Akkermansiaceae bacterium | reverse complement strand
AAATCCTAATTTCTAAATTTTGAAACTCGAAACAAATTCGAAATGGGGAAAGTTAAAATTGGAAACGGAGAGGGTGCTAAGAGTTCGCGGCGATGGCGATGGCGGTGCCGGCGAGGTGGCCGGTGGTCCAGGCGGCTTGGAAGTTGAAGCCGCCGGTGACGCCGTCGATGTCTAGGACCTCGCCTGCGAAGTAGAGGTTGGGGACGGATTTACTTTCCATCGTTTTGAGTTGGAGGTCATCGAGCGAGACTCCGCCGCAGGTCACGAATTCGTCTTTGTTGAGGCTCTTGCCATCGACGACGAAGGTGGCTTTGACGAGCTCGCCGATGAGGGCGGCGTTTTGATCTTTGGTGACGGTGGCCCAGGTGGTGTCGTCGGTGATTTTTGAGGTTTCGCACATGCGGTGCCAGAGGCGCTTGGTGACGCCCTCGACGAGACTGCGTTTCATGACCTTCCAAGTGCCGTTGCTTTTGCGGTGTTTTTCGAAGGTGGCGGCGACGGATTCGGCGTCTTCGGTGCCGGTCCAGTTGACCTCGACGGTGAAGCGGTAGTCGCGGTTGGCGAGGTCGCGGGCACCCCAAGCGGAGGATTTAAGGATGGCGGGGCCACTGAGGCCCCAGTGGGTGATGAGGAGGGGGCCTTGGGATTCGAGGGAGTCGATTTTGACGTGAGCGTGGGGGACGGAGACGCCTTGGAGATCGTGGAGGCGGATGTCGCCGATCTTGAAAGTGAAGAGGGAGGGGACGGCCTCGGTCATGGAGTGGCCGAGGTCTGAGACGGGTTTGGCGGCGTCGCCACTGCGGATGCCGCCGGTCGCGATGAGGAGGTTTTTTGTGAGGTAGGTTTTGCCAAGGGTGGTGGCGAGTTCGAATCCATCGTCGATGGTTTTTACGGCCTCGGCTCCGCAGCGGGTGCGCCAGATGACGCCGCGCTCGCGGGCGGTGTCGATGAGGCAGTTGATGATGGTTTCTGACTTGTCGGTGGTGGGGAACATGCGCCCATCGGCCTCGGCCTTGAGCTCGATGCCGTGGTCCTCGAACCACGTGATGGTATCGGCCGGTTGGAAGCGGTGGAAGGAGCCCATGAGGTTCTTTTGCCCGCGTGGGTAGCTTTGGACTAACTCGCGTGGGTCGTAGCAATCGTGGGTGACATTACAGCGCCCGCCGCCGGAGATGCGGACCTTGGTGAGGACCTCGGGGCCTTTTTCGAGGATGAGGATTTTTTTGACCCCAGCCTCGGCCGCTGTGATGGCTCCAAAAAACCCGGCGGCCCCGCCTCCGATTACGATTAAGTCAAATACCTCGCCTGTCATGTCAGTCGGAGGAAATCGTAAATTTCGCGGAGTGCAATTCTTGTTTCATGCCTTAGAACTCTCCTATGAAAGGTGAGATCTTCCTGGAAATGCGTGGGATTAAGAAAAGCTTCGGGTCGCAGGTGGTGCTGCGAGGGGTGGATCTGGATGTTTATCGGGGGGAAACCTTGGTTCTTTTGGGGACATCTGGCGGGGGGAAGTCAGTGCTGATGAAGCATATGGTGGGACTCCTGCAGCCGGATGAGGGGACGGTGACTTTGGAGGGGAAGTTGATTTCAAATCTCTCCGAGCGGGAGCTCTCATGGGCGCGGCGCAAGATCAGTATGATGTTTCAAAATGGCGCGCTTTTTGACTCACTCACGGTGGGGGGGAACATCGCGTTTCCGCTGCGTGAGGCGGGGATTAAGAATCCTGAGGAGATCTCGAAACGGGTTTGCGGGGCTCTAGAAATCGTAAAACTCCCGGGGCAGGAGGATAAGATGCCCTCGGATCTATCGGGTGGCATGCGGAAGCGGGTGGCATTGGCCCGTGCGGTGGTGGAGAAGCCGTGCTGCGTGCTTTATGATGAACCTCATGCGGGGCTGGACCCGATCACGGGGGACTCGATCGACCATCTTATTAAGGATTTGGCGAACGATCACGGGATCACGAATGTGATCGTGACTCATGAGATTCGCAGCATGTTCCGGATTGCAGACCGGGTTGTCTTTATGAAAGAAGGCCTCGTTTATTGGCAGGGGACGCCTGCGGAGCTGAAGGCGAGTAAAGACCCGGTGCTGGTGAATTTTATCGAAGGGCGTTCGGAAGATTCGGATTTGTGATTTGCACCCTCCGTGGGCATACTTGCGGCATGGCGACCAACTCCAAGAAGACTGAAACACTCGTCGGTCTTTTCCTTTTCATCGGCCTTGCGCTGTTGGCGGGGATTATTTTGCTCTTCGGCAACATCGGGGATTATTTTAAAGAGCGTTATGAAGTCAAAGTCAGGTTTACCGAGGCCTCGGGGGTGATTGAGGGCAGCACGGTGCGCCTCCGGGGTGCCAAGATCGGGCAGGTGGCGGCCAAGCCTCACCTCATGGGAGACTCGCTGATTGAGGTGGTTTTAGAGGTCGAAGAGGGCGTGCAGATTGATCAGGGATCGACCTTTCAAATCGGGCAGGCGAGTCTTTTGGGGGATAAGGAAATTGTCATCACTCCGCCGGTCCAGAGTTCTCATCTCTATCTGAGTCCGGGCGCGGTTGCGATGGGCAGTGCTCCCGGGGGACTGGATTTTTTGCAGAACGAGGCGGGAGCGATTGCGGGAGACGCACGGGAATTATTGCAGGGTGCGAAGGGGACTCTCGCTCAATTAGAAATCTCGATGGATGAAATCCGAACGGTGGTGACTCAGATGGGGCTGACAATGAATAAGGTGAATGATGGCCTCCTTACCGAGCAAAATTTGGGCTCTTTTAGCAGGACGCTGACCAATCTCGATGAGGCGAGCGCCTCTTTTGCGAAGTTGGGCATGAAGTTGGATCCGAGTTTAGAGGAACTCCGACTCGCGCTGACGGAGGTGCGTGAGACAAATCAAGCGACGAAGAAGACGATCGAAACTGCGAAGGCAACACTGGAGACGGCGCAGGCCTCGATCGCAAAAATCGACCCTGCACTGGAAAAGGTGCCTGGTGTGCTGGCCTCCATCGAAAAGACGGCGGACCGTGCGACGGCTGCGATTGATAAGGTGGATAGTGATAAGGGCGCGCTGGGGGCCCTAGTGTCTGATCAGGAATTAAAGACGGACATGAAAGACTTCGTGAGGAATTTGAAGAAGAACGGGGTCCTTCGCTATAAGGATGAGGATGAAAAAGAGGAAGACCCTAGGGACCGCTTTCAGGGTCGGCGACGGTAAGCGGGGGATTTTATTTAGGGAGGTGAGCCTCGTCTTGTGGCCCGAGCAGGCCTCCATCGAGCGCGCCTTCTTCCGGCGAACTTTTACAGTGAGTGCATGCTTTTCTTAAGCAGATGACTCCGAGGATGGCGGAGAGGAAGGATCCGACCAGAATGCCAATGCGGTCATCAACTCCGGGTGATGATCCGGATCCGCCCGAAAAGGCGAGCGAGCCGATGAAGAGACTCATGGTGAAGCCGATGCCGCAGAGGCAGGACAGTCCATAGATCTGACGCCAATTGACATTGTTTGGAAGCTGAGCGAGGCCTGATTTCACGGCGATGAGTGCGGCTCCAAAAACTCCGATCTGCTTACCAAAGAACAAGCCGGCCGCGATACCGAGTGGGACCGGTTCTAGGAGCATCGCGGGGCTCATTCCAAGGATGGGGACCCCGGCATTTGCGAAAGCGAAGACGGGAAGGATCATGAAGACGACCCAGGGATGGAGTCCGTGCTCCATTCGATAAGTGAGTCCGGTTTTGTCTTTCGCGTCTTTTCCGGTGGGGATGAAGGCGGCGAGCGCGACCCCGGCGAGGGTGGCGTGGACTCCTGATTTTAAGACCGCGATCCAGAGGATGATTCCGATCAGCACGTAAGGAGTGGCAGATTTGATACCGGATTTGTTCAGAGTGAATAGGCCGATGAGCGCGGCGAGGGCCCAAGCCAGCGAGGTTATGGAAAGCTGATCGGTGTAGAAGATGGCGATGATTACGATGGCGGCGAGGTCATCGATCACGGCGACCGAGGTGAGGAGGACTTTCAGGGCGACTGGAACCCGGCTTCCCAACAATGCGAGAATTCCAAGAGCAAAGGCGATGTCCGTGGCGGCGGGGATGGCCCAGCCATTGATGGCGACTGGGTCACCCCAGTTGATGAAGGCGTAGAGGCCAGAGGGGATGGCGATTCCTCCGATCGCGGCGAAGAGTGGTAAGATGATCTTTTTCCGGTCAGAGAGTTCGCCGTAGAGGACCTCTCGCTTCAGTTCGAGGCCGACTAAGAGGAAGAAGACTGCCATGAGGCCGTCATTAATCCAGAGGATGAGAGGTTTCTTAATCTCCCATTCACCGATGCCCACGCGGGCGTAGGTTTCGAAAAGCTGAGCATACCAGC
>JALZWJ010000294.1 GCA_023300065.1 Akkermansiaceae bacterium | reverse complement strand
CGACGCCGTCGATAAGACAGATTTAAGCCTCTGCACCAGAGTTCAAGAAACTGTGGACCTTAGCCCCGATCACAGCACCGATAATAGGGGCAACCCAGAAAAGCCAAGCTTGGCCCAGAGCCCATCCACCTTGGAAGACCGCGGTGCAGCGTGCCTCGTACGTGGGAGCGCGAACTCGTCCCTCGGTTTTTTCATAGATGGATGGAAGTCTAGCAAACCGCCCTGCCACGCGTAGTAACAGGCGGCCATGAAGGCGCAGTCTTTAACAAAGATTCGCTCGGAGCACCTTCCCTAGGCTTCTCTTTTTGAACCTGAACGTCATATTTACTGCGTGTTCGGAAATCTCATCCGCTGGGCCATTCTGCGGCCCCTTTTAAAACCCCTCACCCGGATTCTGGTGGGGTTGATCGCGGTCCCCCTCTTTCGCCTCGTGATGAAGAAGGGCATGCGGATGGCGAAGGTGGAGGAAGAACTAGAAAAGGACCTAGAGCAGTGGTTCCGTGCGGCCCTCATCCTCCTTGTAGCGACCGCAAATATGGAACACCTCCTCTTCGGTTGGGTTCCGCTAGACCTCGAGGGTGACCAAAGCTGGATCGGGGTCTTTTTCCGGCTCCTCCTGGTCATTGGCGTAATAGAATTGATGCCGGATCAGGCTCTTTTTTCAGTGATCCACTCCGGTCCCATCAATCTCCCAGTCGGGAAAAGGCTCATTCAAGACCTCTGGAACGACCGCTCAGAGTGGTGTAAGAAGATGTGGTGTGTGCACCTAAACCGCTCCAGCCCAGTCTTCGCCATGATGTCTGCAATCTTCGGCGGTGATCCAGATTCACCTGCTGCCACGATTGGCTGGGTCTGCTTCTTTCTCGCCATCACGCAATATCTCATCATCGCCCTCATCACCTCAGCAGATAAAGCGGGAGACCTCCTCAGCACGTTCGACCGCGCCATCGCGGACCAACGGGAAGACCTCGTCGAGGAATTCGTGGAAGACGATGCCGATGAAGAAGAATTCCCCGTAAACAAATAAGTCTGAGCATTTGCGCCGCACGGCTTAATCAACCTTGTTCACATGGCGCTCACATCACGGGCATTTTTCGTGGATTTGATTTCCCTATTTCCGCCTCTCTCACTAGACACACTTCATGACGTTGAAGCTGAATTTTGAAGCGGTCGAGATGGCCGGATTAGTCCTCGCTAAGGTTGGTAATCCCTCTCGTGACGAACCGTTGCAGACCTCCAAGCAGCTCTTTAACGTGAGTGATGAAGATCAGGAAACCCTCTGCCCTCTCTTCCTCAAGCCCTTCCGTAACCTTGTCGGCCAGCGCTTTACCCACCACAGCTCTTTGGAAAAAAATGAGGTTAACAACAGCGCCAAGGCCATCTTTGAAGACGACTCGGCCCTCCTCGCCCAAGGCTGCGAGATCGCGACCCGCCTCTATTCTAAATCCTCCCACCCCAACATTAAGTCAGGTGACCTCTGCATCTCTCTCATCAAAAACATCGATATGGATGGGGAGATGAAGCGCGCGATCTGCATCCTCAAATCCGAGAGCATGACCCCCTTCCTTAGCATCTCGACCCGGGATGGCGACCTCGAGCTCGCAACCGAACAGGGCATCAACCCCGAGAAGATCGACAAAGGCTGCCTCATCCTAGAGCACCTCGACAAAAAGGGCTTCTACGTCCTCACCTTCGACCGTGGTGGCTCCGAGTCCCGCTTCTGGGTGCGCGACTTCCTAGGAGTCCGCCCTATTCCCGACTCCGCCCTCCTCAGCAAACGCGTTGCTGAAATGGCCGTCAATGCCGTCTCACCAGATGCAGTGGCCGAGGATAGCCCACCATGGGACGTCAATGAGCCTGCGCAAGAAGCCCTTACCTACCTGAAAGGGCAGAAGAACTTCAGCCTGCAAGAATTCGAAGAACAAGCCCTCCGCACCGATGCGGCAAAGTCCCGCTTCGCCGACGAACGTAAGCGCTTGGAAGAGGAAGAAGGCATCAAGCTCGAAGAGAACTTCGACATCTCGAAGCGCGATGTCACCAAGGCCCAGAAGTTCATGAAATCCATCATGAAGCTCGATACCGGAGTCGAGATCCGCCTCCGCCCGAAAGTCGTCGAGAAGCCCGGTGAAGTCCTAGAAAAAGGCTACGATGAAGAGCGCAAAATGAGCTACATCAAAGTCTACTTTAACGAGGACCTCGCCTAACAATTGGCAGGCGAGCATTGACCAAAACAAAAGCGAGGCCCAGCCTCGCTTTTTTACTTATGAGAACCTTCACCGCAGCCATCCTCTTCTTCACCCTACTCGCCTGTGGTCAGAAAGTTGCCAGCACGCCGGGGGCAGAACTTGCCGAATCTGCACGGAAGCAAATCGGAGTGACCACCTCCTACGATCCAGCCTACGTGGCCTTAGAATACCCCGGTGGTGACATTCCTAAGGAACGCGGGGTCTGCACCGATGTCGCAATCCGCGCCCTCCGAGATCGGGGCGCAGACCTCCAGAAGCTGGTCCATGAGGACATGAAAAAGCACTTCTCAAAATACCCAAAGCGCTGGGGCCTAACGCGACCTGACAAAAATATCGATCACCGGCGCGTCCCAAATCTCCGCACCTACTTCACGAGGCGCGGGATCGCGCTCAAAGTCACCAAAGACAAAGCAAAGTATCTCCCCGGCGACCTCGTCACCTGCACCGTCGCCGGCAACCGCCCCCACATCATGATCGTCTCAGATAAGAAATCCGCCGATGGCACCCCGCTCATCATCCACAACATCGGTGGCGGAGCCCGTGAGAATGACGATCTCTTCACCTATCCCATCACCGGTCACTACCGGTGGTTTAA
>JALZWJ010000293.1 GCA_023300065.1 Akkermansiaceae bacterium | reverse complement strand
ATTCTCCTCGCCGTCATCGGCCTCCTCGCCTCCCTCTTCATCCCCCTCGCCTACTGTAAATACGGCTGCCCCACCGGAGCCCTTTTTAAATTCCTCCGTAAATCATCTGGCTCAAATCACTTCAGCCTCCGTGACGCCATCGCAGGCGTCCTCGTCCTCCTCGCATTCCTCTCATAAATGCCCGCCTCAGTCTACGATGACCTAGACCTCCTCTATCGTGAAATTTGGGGAACCTCCCTCCACCACGGCTATTGGAAAACAGGAAAAGAAAGCCCCCCTGAAGCCCGCGAAAACCTCATCCAAAAAATCCTCACCCATTGGCAACCCACCGGCCACCTCGCCGACATCGGCTGCGGATACGGCACCCTCGCCAGACGCCTCATCCACCACCACAACTGCACCGTCACCGCCTGCACTTCCTCCAAAGTTCAAGCTTCCCACATCCCACCCACCCCCAGCCTCACGATCTTAACCGGTGACTGGCTGGACCAAGAAATCACACCCCACTCGCTCGATGGAGCCATCTCCCTAGAGAGCGCCTCGCACTTTAAAAACTTCGATCATCTGCTCAAAAAGACCCATTCATTCCTCAAACCGGGAGCCAGTTGGATCATCTCCGATTGGTTCGCCGAAGGCGGAGACACCCCCCTCCTCCGGCACCTCGCAAAAACCGGCGGCCTCCCCCCGTGGCGCACCCTCGACACCTTTCTCACCGCAGCCCGCCATCACGGATTCACAGTCTCCATGACTACCGACCTCTCCCACGGAGTCGCCCCCACTTGGAGCGCGCTCCTAAAGAAAGCCCTCACTCTCCCGCTTCGCAGCCCCAAAACCATCCCCCAGCTCGCCCTCCGCTTCTTCAAACGCCCCGCCCTTCTCTGGGCCTTCCCCCTCCTCCGATTCGCCTACCACCGAGGCCAACTTTCCTACCACCTGATAAAACTCACTCACCGTGAAGCGCTTTCATCTCGCCCTCCTCCCTGATTCGGCCTAGGTTTTAGGCCACCCATGAAGAAAGCACGCCTTCCTCGCTCCGTCATCTTAGTGACGGTCCTCTACCTTGTTGCTGCGACGAGTGCTGCCATCACCCTGCAAAACTGGGACTTCCTGAAGATTTACATCCCCTTCTTCATCATCCTCTCAGGAATCATCTCCACCATCCACCGGCGTGTGAACTTCTCCGCGCCCCTTCTTTGGTTCCTCACCCTCCTCGGTGTCATGCAGCTCGCAGGCGGGCTGATCCGCATCCCTGAGCATTGGGACTTTGAGGGAAATCACCAAATCCTCTCCTCTTGGTGGATCATCGGCCAGTCCTTAAAATACGACCATCTCATCCACGCCTTCGGGTTCGGAACCTGCACCTGGTTCACTTGGGAGGCCCTCCGAGCCAGCATTCAGTCCCGCCTCGGTCGGAAACTTTATCCCTCTCTCGGTATGGTCGCACTCTGTGTCTTCACCGCAATGGGACTCGGCGCGCTCAGCGAAATCATCGAGTTCATCACCTACGGTGGTGGCGTTGAAAACCAGAATGAGGCCTACATCCAACAATGTCGGGACCTCGTCGCAAACCTCGTGGGCTGCCTTTTCGTAGGCGTCTTGATTCTCTTCCGAGGATAATCTTCCCACCGTGACTCTTACCGTTTCAGATGCCGCCGGTCAGCGGATGGATGCCTACCTTGCCAGTCAGCTCACAGATCTCTCGCGCTCGCGCATCCAATTCCTGATAAAGGAAGGCCACATCCTCCTGAACCAGACCAAGGTCAAAGCCCGTGTCTTACTCAAAACCGGAGACTCCATCACCATCGAGGTCCCGGAAGATAAACCGATCGAGCCCGAACCCGAGGACATCCCCCTCTCCATCCTCCACGAGGACTCAGACCTCATCGTCACCAATAAGGCCCCCGGAATGGTCGTCCACCCTGCCGCCGGAAATGACACCGGCACCCTCGTCAACGCCCTCCTCCACCACTGCCAAGGTCAGCTAGCGAGCGAAGGCGGAGAAGGCCGCCCCGGCATCGTGCACCGCCTCGATAAAGACACCTCCGGGTGCATTATCGCCGCCAAAACAAACTCGGCACTCACACACCTCGTCAGCCAATTTGCCGAGCGTGAGACCGCCAAGCTCTACCTCGCAGTCACCCAATCTCCCCCCACCAGAACCCACCAAACCGTCTCGAACCACATCGCCCGGCATCCCGTCCACCGCCAAAGGATGGATGTCTGTAAACCCGGCTCCGGGAAGACGGCCATCACCGACCTCCACGTTCTCCACACCGCAGAAAATGGCACCTCGCTCATTCTCTGTGCCCTCCACACTGGCCGCACCCACCAAATCAGAGTGCATAACCGCTTCCAAGGCCACCCCCTCCTCGGCGACCCCATCTACAGTAAGCCGGCCCGCCAACTCAGTAAGCCCACCCGCCTCATGCTACACGCTTGGCGGCTCGGAGTGACCCATCCCACTACCGGTGAATGGCTCCAAAATGAGGCTCCCATCCCAGAAGAATTTGCTCCTTGGACAAATCCGGTGACAGCTCTCCTAGATCAGATCCGTTTGATTCATGATAGCCGAGAGCTCGATGCGCTATGGTAAATCTTGAAATAAATTCCCCCTCAGGTCATAGCTAAATCACCCCCACCCAAATGGCTGCTGAATTGAAACGTCGTTATCTGCGCATTGTGCGGCGGGCTTACCGCCTCCTCCGCAGTCCGCGGATGAAAAAGCACCCCTATCTCGCAGCCATTGTCGCTCCCATTTTTAACCGCGAACTCTGGCACCCTTGCCGGGAAACCGTCACCAGCGGGCTGGGGATCGGCCTCTTCGTTGCGATGCTTCCCATCCCGGGTCAAATGATCCTAGCGGCCCTAGGCGCCATGAAAATGAGGGCGAATGTCCCCACCGCCATCACAGCCTGCTGGGTCACCAACCCCATCACACAGCTCCCCATCATGCTTTTTCAAGAGCGCTTTGGCGACTTTCTCCGGGAGAGCATGTATATCCCGATCCACCCCATCCTTGAAAAAATCAAAATCCCGCTTGGGTTTATTCCCGGGATGGAGGGTGAATCGCTCAACGGTGGGAGCTTCATCCTAGGCTTCCTCTCCTTCG
>JALZWJ010000292.1 GCA_023300065.1 Akkermansiaceae bacterium | reverse complement strand
GCATCGATCATGACCTCGGTGGGCGAGGGGAAGTAGTTGTGGACGCCCACGCATTTAAATTTCCCGGCGTCGAAGGCGCGTTGGATGCCGGGGAGCTTTGCCACGGTCATGCCATGGGAGAGCTCCATGGTGTCGAAGCCGAGTTCTAGGATTTCATCGATGATGTCTTCACCGTCGATGTGGCGGGCGTTATTCCAACAGGTGGAGAAGGCGAGCATGTGGGGGCTTGGTTGAGGGGGCTTAGGTTGTGAGCCGGAAGCTGGAGCTTTCGGCTACGGTCGTCTGATTGGCTACGGCTGTTTTGTGACGATGACGTAGTAAGCGCCGACTTCGCCTTTGTCGTGGAGGAAGACGGGGGCGAGTTGGTGGGATCCTTTTTTGAGCTCGGTGGTGAAGGTGATGCCGGTGTCTGTTTCGGTGACGGGCTTTGTTTCGAGGTCGGTGCCATTGAGGCGGAGGGTGGCCTTGGTGATGGGGATGGCGAGGCCTTTATTGGTGCGGAAGGCTCTTGATGATCCTGGCACGTTTTCAAGGTCTGGGAGACCGGCGGTGATGGGGTGGTTGGCCTCGGTAGGCCAGCGGCGGAGGGTGATCTCGTAGGTGCCATCGGTGATGACTTTGACGGCCCAGTGGCCTTCGTGTTTTTTCTGGGTGAGGGCCTTTTTTTTGTCATAGGCGTCTCCGCGGCGGATGTGGCCTTGGTTCCAAGGAGGTCCGGTGTTGAGCCAGTCGTGTGCGGTGAGGGTTGAGACGGGATTGTCAGGATGGCCGAGGTAGATCTCGGTGGTTTGGGCGAAGGTTGGCTGCAGCTCGGCCCACCAAGCGTCATAGAAGGCGCGCATTTTGGCGACTTGCTCAGGGTTGGCTTTCGCGATGTTTTTTTCCTGACCGGGGTCGGCTTTGATGTCGTAGAGTTCTTTGCCATTGATGAGGCGGAACTGGGTGGACATGACGGCGGACTGACGCCACTTGATGGGGTCGACGACGCGTTGGGAGTCGGTGATGATGAAGCGTTCTGCTCTTTTGTATTCGATTGCTGGATCGAGGATTTTGTTGAGAACTAATCCGTCAAATTTCACGTCAGCAGTGTTCTCGACTTCACAGGCTTTCATGAGAGTTGGGACGATGTCGATGGCGTGGCAGAGGGTGTCGAACTTGACGTGCTTGTTGAGTCCTTTGGCAGGCCAGTGGATGAACATGGGGACGCGGTGGCCACCATCGTAGGCGGAGCCTTTTTTGCCTTTCATGCCGGAGTTAAAGACCTTTGCTCCGCTGGCGGTGCCGTTGTCGGTGGTGAAGATGAAGATGGTGTTATCGGCGATGCCGAGGTCGGCGATGAGCTTGCGGGTGGTGCCCACGTTTTCATCGATGTTGGTGATCATGCCGAAGAAGGTGGCGACGTTCGGGGTTTGGTCCTTGTAGAGGTCGATGTATTTCTGCGGGCAATGGAGCGGGCCGTGGGGCGCGTTGAGGGAGATGTAGGCGAGGAAGGGTTCCTTGGCGGCGGCTTTTGCTTTGATGAACTCGTTCGCTTGGTGGAAGAAGACGTCGGTGCAGAAGCCTTTTGCGGGGACGATCTCGCCATTGTGGAAGTAGGAGCCATCGAAGTACGAGTTATCCCAGAGGTCGGGAGTTTGGCCTACGCCGCCGCCGCCGTGACGGTAGACTTCTTCAAAGCCGCGGTCTTCTGGCCGGTAGGGGTAGTTGTCACCGAGGTGCCATTTTCCGAACATGGCGGTGGCGTAGTCTTTTTCGAAATGTTGGCCGATGGTGATCTCGTTTTCGCGGATCATGGAGCGGCCCTGGATGGTGTGCCAGACGCCGGTGCGATTTGTCCAGTGGCCGGTGAGGAGGGCGGCGCGGGTGGGGGAGCAGGTGGGGGCGACGTGGTAGTCGGTGAGGACGGTGGACTCGGCGTAGAGTTTGTCGATGTGTGGGGTCTTGATGACGGGGTTGCCGTGGCAGGCGAGGTCGCCGTAGCCTTGGTCATCGGTGATGACGAAGACGATGTTCGGTTTGTCCTGCGCGGAGGCCGCAACGGAGAGTAAGAGGGTGAGGAGGAGTGATTTCATAAAATAAGAGCGGTTGCGAGGATGATGAAGATTGCGCTGAAGTTGGAAAGCTTGGAAAAGCGGAAAGTTGGGAAGATGACTTGGACGAGGATGAGGAGAAGGAGTGCAAATCCGGGGATGCGGAATTGATCCGGATTTCCTGGTCCAGGGCTGATGGCGATGAAGCAAATGAGGTAGATAAAGAGGCCCCAGTAGAGGAAGTTATTCTTAAATTGAGTGCTGTGGGAGTCGGCCATGTTGAAGGTTCTATGGAAATGTGAGATTTGAAAATTGAAAGTTGAGGGTTTGCGAGGGATATTTGGCCCAGATGAAATTAGATACGAAGATGTTGATCGCAGTTCTCATGGGAGGCCCAGGCGCTGAAAGAGAAGTTTCGATGGCTTCCGGTAAAGCTGTTTTAAACGCTCTCAAGGAAAAGGGCTACAATGCGGTGGGGGTGGAAGTGTCTGACATGGAGCCGACTTTGCCAGCAGATACGGCGCTTGCCTTCAATGTCATTCATGGAACTTTCGGGGAAGATGGTGGCTTGCAGCGGTATTTGGAAGGGCTTGGTATCCGATATACTGGAGCTGGCGTGGTTAGCAGTGAGGTGGCCTTTGATAAGAATTTAAGTAAAGATTGCTTCGTGAAGCATGAGGTGCCGACTCCTGCCTCTGAGGTGGTGGATTGTTCGGTCGAGGTGAAGCTGCCGGTGATGGCGGCTCCGTTTGTGGTGAAGCCGCCGCGTGAGGGATCCAGCGTGGGGATCCGCGTGGTGAAGGAGCAATCCGAAGCGGCGGAGGCGATGGCGCATGCTTCGCAGTTTGGAAAAGATCTCTTGATCGAGGAATTCGTGGAAGGCCGTGAACTGACGGTTGGGGTGATGGATGGACAGGTTTTCCCGATCGTGGAGATCGCCCCGCCAGAGGGTGAGTGGTATGATATGGAGACGAAATACCCTTGGTTAAGCGGAAAAGAAGTAGGGAGCCAGTATACTTGTCCTGCTGAATTATCGCCCACTGAAGAGGCTATGGTGAAGGCTGCTGCGAAAAAAGCTTACGATGCGCTAGGAATAGAGGTTTACTCTCGGGTTGATGTGTTGTTGAATTCCTTAGGAAGTCCTTACGTTTTAGAAGCCAATACTATTCCTGGAATGACCGAGACCAGCTTGCTCCCTATGGGCGCGGCGGAAGCGGGGTATTCATTTGGTGATTTATGCGTGAAGATTGCCGAATTGTCTTTGGCCGCTAGGCCGTAAAAATCACTGCTCTCTATGTTTTCTCGTCGAACCTCAAGCCGGACGCGCAAGTCGCGCCAGCGGATGCTCGCCTTAAAGGTGAGTTCTCCGCGGATTGTCATGTTCGATTTTCTGAAGATGGGGGGACGCTTTGTGAAGCTCGGAGTCGCGATGGTCGTGATGGTGTGCGTGGGCTTTGGCCTGAGTTACGGATGGCAAAAACTCTTCGTTGAGAATGAGGAGTTTTTGGTGCAGCACGTGACTCTTAAGACGATGGATGGTGATGATCCTAATTTTTTGAATCACGAGCGCTTGGTCGCACACACGGGGTTAGATCCTGCCGCGACTATTTTTTCGATCGATACGGATCAGCTCAAAGAGTCTCTCTTGGAGTTACCGGAAATTACGCAAGCTAAGGTGAGCCGTCGGCTTCCAGGGGTGCTGAAGGTGGAGGTTGCAGAGCGCCTTCCGGTGGCTTGGTTGGCGTGTCGCTCATTGGGTATTAGAGAGCGGGACCGTGAGCTGGGATTATTGGTGGATGCGAAGGGGATTGTTTTTCCCTGTGCGTCGGAGGCTCTTTGGCTTTATTCCGATAAGTTACCGGTGGTGATGGCGCGCTCGGCCGAGCGTGAGGAGATTGTGGTGGGTGAGGCGATCACGCACAAAGGTCTGAAACATGCGCTGCAATTAGTGAATCTTTCTGCTGAGAAGCTCGCAGGGCTGGAGCGCATCGCTTGGGTGGTGGTGAAGGATGAGATCATGCTGGAGATGAAAACGCTTGGCGGAGTGGTGGCGACTTTATCTTATTACGAGCAGGAACGTCAGCTCACGAATCTTTCCCGCCTTCTTTCCCATGCACATGAGCAGGGGGAGAGGATCACTGAAGTAAATCTCATTCCTCGGCGCTTTGTGCCGGTCCACTATCGTTAAAGTTTCCCCCCACCTTTAAATTTTTTTCAAATGGCACGTTCTAATATCCATGTAGGTCTCGAAATCGGTTCTACCAAAACTGTCATGGTGGTCGCCGAAATTAAGCCGGATGAATCCGCGAAAATCCTAGGAATGGGCGAGACCCGCTCGGCTGGTGTTCGGAAAGGTGAAATCGCCGACTATAAGCAAGTCCGCGCCTGTGTGAAGGCCGCGTTGTTAGAGGCTGAGGATGTGAGTGATGTGGTCATCAAAAGCGTCTTCCTTTCGGTGACGGGTGCTCATATTAAGGGCGTGAATAATACTGGGACCTTCCGTCTTCCTGAAGGGGATCAAGAGGTAGATCGGAATCACTTGGATGAGGTGAAGGAGATCGCGCGTGATATCGCGATTCCTAGCGACCATGTTTATCTACATCACTTGGCGCGTCATTTTACGTTGGATGGGCAAGCTCACGCGACTGTTCCTTACGGGCTTCTAGGGCGGACACTCGATGCGGATTACCACATCGTGCACGGGATCCGGACTCGTATTCAGAATAGCATTAAGTGCGTTCGTGAAATACCGCTGGATGTCGATGATGTTGTTTTTGCGCCGATCGCGTCGGCTCAGATTTGTTTGAACCGTGAGCGAAAAGAAGACGGGGCTTTGGTCATCGATATCGGTGGCGAGACCACTGATTATGTTCTTTATCTTGATGGGGCGATTGCCGCTTCTGGCTGTGTGCCAGTGGGCGGGAATCATGTCTCGAACGACATCCACCTCGTGACCCATATTCCTTTTTCAAAAGCGGAAAAGGTGAAGATCGCGGAGGGGAATGCCTCGGCAGATCCGGCGAGTTCGGTCGGTATTGTGAAGGTGGAAGATGAGAAAGGTTTCCCGCCGATTGAGATTAACCGGCAGGTCTTAAATGATGTGATTCGAGGGCGTCTGGAAGAGGCCTTCGACCTCGTGGTGGAGGGGCTCCCGGAGGGCTCGCTTAAGGAGGTGGGGACTGGAGTTTTTCTGACAGGTGGTAGTAGCCAGATGCGCGGGATTGGCGAGTTAGCCTGCGAGGTTTTTGACCTCCCCGTTTATAAGCCTGAGCAACCTGATGTCAGTGGCGTGCACGCTTATTTTAAGGACCCTCAGTATGCGACGGCCTTGGGGTTGATCCGCTATGCTCAGATTCTCGATGAAGAGCGCCCGGGACCACGGATGGGGAAAATGAAGGGCTTGATTAAGACCTTCTGGCCATTTGGGTCTTAGGGGTGGTTGAGGGCGGGGAGGTTACCGTAGAGGTGCAGAGGTGGGGGAGTGACGCGGAGTTTTTTGAGGCGATACAAGACGACACCCAGCCGAGAGAACTAAGCTGGGTGTCGTGATGTTGAGCGTTTATTGGCGCCTAGTAACTCCGGCCCCAGATGGCGTGGGACTTAGTGAGTTGGCCGGTCATGAAGCACTTGGCTTCTGGCTCGTCTTGTTTGTCGTTGGGGAGGCAACGGACGGTGATTTTCAGGCGCTTTGAGATTTCTTCTTCTTCCTCGCGGGTGCCGGCCCAGGGGGTGATGAGCCAGCCGGGGTTCTCGTTCCCTTCAGCCCAGTGGTCCTCGAATTTGGTGAGGTCGGTGCACTCGGTGAGATTGGCGTCGCGGAAGTCGCGGGCGCGCTCGAGGAGAGTCTGGTGGATGTCGTCGAGGATCTCTACGGCATCGCGGAGGAAGTGCTCTTTCTCGATGAATGATTTTTCATTGGCCGCTTGGTCGCGGCGTTGGAGGCAGACTTTGCGCTCTTCCAGATCGCGTGGTCCGATCTCGATACGGATCGGGACACCTTTTTTGACCCACTCCCATTTTTTGATGCCGCCACCGAGGTCGCGGGTGTCGACTTTGACGCGGAGGCTCTCGTTCGCGTAAGTTTGTTCGCGGAGGCGGATGGCGAGCGCTTGGCAGGCATCGATGATGGCGTCGCGCGACTCCTCTTTCGGGGTGACGGGGACGATGACGATTTGCTGTGGGGCGACGCGCGGTGGGAGGACGAGGCCATCATCATCCGAGTGCGCCATGATAAGGGTGCCGACGAGGCGGGTGGAGACGCCCCACGAGGTGGTGTGGACGTGCTGCTCTTTGTTGTCGCGGTCGACGAAGGTGATGTCTTGCGCCTTGGCGAAGTTCTGGCCGAGGTAGTGAGAGGTGCCAGCTTGGATCGCTTTTTTATCCTGCACCATGGCCTCGACGGTGAGGGTGGATTCGGCTCCGGGGAAGCGCTCGGCCTCCGTCTTTTCACCCATGATGACGGGGATGGCGAGGGGGGGGGTATGAGGGGGTTACTCATGCCATGCATGGCCCTAGCCGTTGGCCCATAGGCCCCTCTTATCCCTACAACGTGGAGGGTATGGAATGGGCGATGGATAAAACGGGATTTAGGGGTCAACTTCGTGTATGTAGAGGCTAGAGGGTAAAAAGGGGATGGGGGGTCGGGAGGGTTGGGGGTTTTGTGTATAT
>JALZWJ010000291.1 GCA_023300065.1 Akkermansiaceae bacterium | reverse complement strand
TTTTTTAACCACGGAATACGCGGAATGGTTGAGGGGCTTGGGACTGGGGTGAACCGCTAAGACGGGAAGACGGGAAGTTTGGGAGGGGGGGGTGGTTTTGGGTTTTGGGCTTTGCTGTTTTGGATTTGTTTAGGGTTTCAAGATTTAGAAATTAGGATTTTTGATTGGTGGGGAGATTGTGGCAAGATCTCGATATGTTGGATCGATTGCTGTTTGTGTCTCTTTTGCTGGTTTCGGTTTGTGCTGGGGAGCGGGTGGATTGGCTGGTGGCGCGTGGGGGGGCGGGTTTGTCTGGGCAGGTGGGGGGTGCTTTGCCGGGGAAGCCGGGGGTGAGGTGGCTTTTTAAGACGGAGGGGGCGATCGTGGGTGAGGCGGTGGTAGGGAATGGGCTGGTGGTGTTTGGAAATAGTGCGGGTTTTTTGACGGCGCTGGATTTGGAGACGGGGGAGAAGAGGTGGCAGAGGGAGTTTGATCAGAGCTTTGAGGCGGCGCCGGCGATCCATGGGGATACGATTTACATCGGGTGTGAGGATAGCTTGCTGTATGCGCTGAATTTGGCGGATGGGGAGAAGAAGTGGTCGGTGGAGACGGATGATAAGATTACGGCGGGGGTGAATATTACGCGGAGCCCGGATGGGGATGAGTGGTGGATTATTATGAATGGGTATGATGGTGTGTGTCGGGCTTTGAAAACGGGTGATGGGGAGTTGGTGTGGAAGCATGAGACGGAGAGCCCGATCAATGGGACGCCAGCGGTGGTGGATGGGAAGTTTGTGGTGTTTGGGGGGTGTGATAATGTGCTCTATACGCTGGATCTGAAGACGGGGAAGGCGTTGAAGAAGATTGAGGGGGAGGCGCCGATTGTCTCGACGGTGGGGACGGAGGGGACCTTTGTGGCGTGGGGGGATCACTCGAATCAGGTGATGGGGGCGGACTTGAAGGCGGGGGAGTTGAGCTGGAAATATAGTGATCGTAAGTTCCCTTTTATGGCGGCTCCGGCGGTGGATCAGAAACGGATTTATATCGGGGGGCGGGATAAGAAGATCCACGCGATTTCGCGGGAGACGGGGGAGGTGGTGTGGAAATTTAAGACGGGAGGACGGGTGGAGAGCTCGCCGATTGCTTTTACGAATGGGCTGGTTTGTGGGTCGAGCGATGGGCGGGTTTATGCGCTGAATCTGGAGACGGGGGAGTTGGTTTGGAAGGTGGATTTGGGGGAGTCGCTGGTGGCGGCGCCTTCTTATGCGAAGGGGGTGATTTTGATCGGGAGTGAGGATGGGACGCTTTTTGCGTTGGGGAAAAAGTGAGGGGTTAGACTTTGGCGGTGAGCCATTTTCCACGGTTCGCGATGATGGTGAAGATGGTGGCTTGGACGAAGAGGTCGATGCTCATGAAGATCCAGATCTGGGTGAGGGTGAGGCCGAAGAAATGGTGGAAGATGGTGAGGGCAATGACGCGGATGATGAGGAGGCTGGAGTAGGACCAGGTCATGACGAGGCGGGTGGCCCCGGCTCCGCGGAGGCAGGTTTTGATGATGAGGTTGGTGGCGAGGGCGGGCTGGAAGATGCCGCACATGAAGACGAGGGGGATGGCGAGGTTGATGAGGCGGGTGGCCTCGGCATCGGTGGCGGGGAGGATGAGGTGGACGATGACTTGGGGGGCGACGAGGAAGAAGACGCCGATGGTGCTCATGAAGATGACGGCGTAAAGCCAGGTGGTGCGGAGGGCTTTGAGGGCCATATTGGGATTATTTGCACCGAGGTATTGGCCGACGAGGGTGGCGGCGGCGGTGCCCATGGCGAAGCCGGGGAGGAAGCTGAGGGACTCGACCCGGATGGCGATGAAGTGGGCGCCGAGGGCTCCATCGAAGGGGAGGGAGGTGATGAAGCTGAGGACGTAGGCGTGGATGAGCCACATGCCGAGCATCTCGATCCCCTGGGGGATACCGACGCGGCTGATGCGGGTGATCATTTCTCGATGTGGTCTCCAATTTGCTTTTTGGAGGGTGAGGGTGATTTCGTCTGATTGGGGCTGAGTTTTCCGGAAGAGGAGGGCGACAATGACGATGGTTCCTAGGATCCAGGCGAGGAGGCTACCCCAAGCAAGACCGGCGATGCCCATGCCTCCGATGGGGGCTTTGAGAAAAACGAAGCAGGCGCTGAGGGCGGCATTGCTCACGTTGATGAGGAGCATGACGAAGAAGGGGGTGCGGGTATCGCCGATGGCGCGCAGGGCATTGGTTGCGGCGAAGAGGATGCCGAGGACGGGACAGGTCCAGCAGAGGATGGAGAGGTAGGTAAAGGCGTAGGTGGAGGCGGCTCCGGAGAGGCCGAAGGTGTGGATGATACTGGGGAGGAAGAGGCGGATGAGAATGCCGGAGAGGAGGCCCATGAGGAGACCTGCGAGGATGCCTTGGACGAGGCCCTCGCGTGCTTCTTCTAGCTTTCTAGCCCCGGCGGCGCGGGAGACGATGGCCATGACTCCGGTGGCGACGGCTCCTTGTAAAATCATCATGAGCCACATGACGTAGCCGCCTAGGCCGAGGGAATCCATGATGGCGACGCGGGCCTCGCCATCGGCCATGCGTGTGGCGAGGATGAGGTCCACGGTGCTGACCATGAAGCTGAGGATTTGCTCCAAAAAGGGCCAGATCGCGAGGGTGATGATTTGGCGGCTGAGGGAGAGTTTACCGAGACGGCCGGCGAGGTTGCCGTCGGTTTGTTGTGCGGTGGAGCGCGTCTCAGCTTCTATAATTTTTCCAGGGCGAGCCATTGCTAGGTCGGTGAATAGCGCAGGGGGGCTGGATCGGACATTCCTTTTTCGGGAAACGGTTCAGATGGTACAAAAAACCGCCGAGATCTTCGTGAGAAAATCTCGGCGGTTCAAAGAACAATTGCGGCTCGAGGCTCCACACTTATGGAATCGATGCAATTAACTGTTCACCCTATATGAAAACTGGCGTGTAACCGCTGGTTTCTCAGGAGTAGACCCCTGACTTTGGAAATTGTTCAAAGTTCTTTGAATAAAATTGCGGTTCTTTGATTTCATAAGGGATGGGGGGACAAAAAAACCGCCGAGATCTTCGTGAGAAGGTCTCGGCGGTTAAAAGAACGTTGCGGCTCGAGGCTCCACACTCGTGGAATCGATGCAATTTGCTGTTCACCCTATATGAAAACTGCGTGTAACCGCTGGTTTCGCAGGAATAGACCCCCGAGTTGAGAAATCGTTCGAAGTTTTTTAAATCTTTTTTTGGAAACGTTGAGCCATAAGGTGAGCGGATGACTTCGCGGGCTGAATTGATCAAGGAAACGTGCCGGAGAATCCGCGAGGCCAGGAAACGGTGGGATGCGCATGAGAACTCGGCCTGTCGCCGTGAGCGGGAACGCGCGCTTGAGTCTTACGAGGAATTGACGAAAGCTGAGCGGGCTGAGATTCCGGAACAGCTGAGGACTTGGCTGCGATACCGGAGTGAGAAGTATTTTGGCAAAGATCAGAAAGGGAATGGAATGAGTGCAAAACCGACGAAGATGAAGAAGACGAAGGAAAAGAAAAAGGATAGCGCACCACATCATGCGATGGCTTGTCGTGAAGTGGCGAGCCCAGTAGGGCCTTTGATAATTTTCAGCTCTAAGAAGGGGCTTTGTGGGGTGTATTTCAAGCATCGGATCGAGGAGGAGACCTTTCCGAAAGAGAATCCCCGTGATCGGTTTCTGAATCAGGCTGAGGAGGAATTGGGCGAGTATTTCGCAAAGGAGCGGGAGGCGTTTACGGTGCCTCTTGATGCGAGGGGGAGCTCCTTCCAGAGGGAGGTTTGGCGGGAGTTGAGCCGTATTCCTTTTGGTGAAACTCGTTGTTATGGTGATCTCGCAGAATCCATGGGGAATCCCCTCGCATCACGCGCGGTGGGGACAGCAAATGGGGAGAACCCAGTGTCGATCATTGTGCCTTGTCACCGTGTGATCGGGAAGGATGGCTCGTTGATCGGTTTTGGCGGGGGAGTGGACATTAAGGAGAAGCTCCTCCGGCACGAGGGCTTACTCCTTTAGCCACCGATCGCGACGGGCTGGGCGAGGATGTCGACGTTTTTTGTCTCCCAGAAATGTGACGGTGGTAGACATGCCCGCCGCCCCAGATGAGTTTTTGGGATAAATCGACCTTGGTGAATTGTGAGGTGAGTTGGCCGGATTCAGTCCAGTCGTCCTTACTCCGGAGCGCGGCTTTGAGCCAAGTTTGGGCGTAGAGGTGGTGATCAAAGTCCTCCTTCCGGTGCACCTTGCCGTCATGAATATAGGCGGGAGAAAGAAGAGCTGCCCCTCTGCGGCGAGCCGAGATGGGAAGTGAAAGGCCATGGGGTGGATTTTTTGTTGGCCTTTGCGGAGCTTAAACACTGCGAATCCCTAGTCGGCATAGGTTGGGAGCTTGTCCCAGGTGCCTTCAGGGAGCTTGAAGCGGGCATCGAGCCTTGAACAATCCACGACGATGGGAACAAATGAGGCTTCGAATGAGCCTACTTTTTGAACCTCAAGCGGAGCTTCGGGTTTGGTTTTTGGGGAACGGCCAAGCGTATAGGCCTCTTTAGTGGGAAATCCATTTTCGAGGTCTTTGAAAAAACCGGAGCATCATTCGAAATCCTTGTAGAATCGAGTTTTTGGAAGGGGTCCTACTGGATTCTGGATGTTTTTCTTAAGAAATTTGCCATTTCTCGATTGCCATGAGTGCACAATGTGTTTACATAGTGTTCATCATGAAAGTGCAAAGTACTCAAAAATCAATGAAGGGATTCGCCCTCATTGCGACTATTTCTGTTCTTCTTCTCCTCACTCTTGTTGCGGTGGCGTTTCTTTCGCTCGCCTCTCTCACGGTGAGGACTAGCCGCTCCGAGTGGGCGCAGGAAGAAGCGCGATCCAATGCCCGCCTGGGCCTAATGATTGCGATTGGCGAACTCCAACGAGACCTCGGCCCTGATCAACGCATCGCGGTCAGTGCCTCCATTTTAGATTCTAATCCAGATACCCTCGCGATCGATGGAGTGGCAAATCAGCAATGGACTGCGGTAATGTCTTCCGTTTACGACCAAAATCAAACCGGCAGCCCTTACACTCGCGATATGAGCAATGGCGGCCTTCAAGATGCGCGAAATGGAACAGATTACCAAGCGCGTGACTTTATCCTGAATTACATCGTCAGTGGAAACGAAGGAGGGAGAGCAAAGCTCAATGGCCAACGTGAATTCCAAGATGCTGTCAGCCAGTCTCTGACCGAAG
>JALZWJ010000290.1 GCA_023300065.1 Akkermansiaceae bacterium | reverse complement strand
GTCACCTCCATGGCCGGCGCCTCCCACAGCCGCACCTCCCGCCATTACGCAGGGCTCGCCTTCGATGTGGATTTGATCAACGGCCGTAAGGTCGGACACAGCAACCCATACTGGCGTAAGTTCATCGCTCGTTGCCGTGAAATGGGCGCGACCGAAACTCTCGGGCCGGGCGACAAAGCCCACTCGACCCACACCCACGCCGCTTGGCCACGTTAGGTCAGCTGGGGTCATGGGCCCTTCGCTCCTTAATCTGCTGTCGCAGGTGTTGACGGAAGTTGCGGTAGCGCTGGGCTACGAATTCCTCGTCGTAGATTTTGGTGAGGAGGTTTAGGTAGCCGGTTCGGAGTTCTTCTACGGACATGGAATCCGGCTTGAAGTTGATGTCGAAAAGGGTGCATTTTTCGGAGGCATCTGCTGAGAGGATGCGGCCTTCTTCGGTGAGGCGGTGGTGGAGCGGAGTTCCGGGGAAGGGGGTGAGGTAGGTCATCTGGACATCGTAGAGGCCGCTTTGGTCGACGAAGTCCAGGACGTGGCTAAAGCTCTCAGGGCCATCGCCATCCATCCCGAAGATGAAGCAGCCATTCACGGTGACGCCGTGTTTCTGGATCGTCTCGATCGCTTTGAGATACTTCTCGGTGCGCCGAGCCTTCCAATTCGATTTTTGTTCGACCCCATTCATGGTGGAGAAGTTGGGGCTCTCGAAGCCGATGAGGATTTGTTGGCAGCCCGCATCGCGCATCATTTTGATGAGGTCTTCATCGTCCGCGACGGAGACATCGGTCTCGGTGAACCAGCGGACTTGTTCCTTAGCGAGCGCCCTCATCAGCTTCTTGCCGTGCCGTTTGTCGGCGAAGGTATTGTCATCGGCGAACTCGATGAAGGGGCGTCGGTAAAGATCTTTAAGAAAACGAATCTCGGCCATCACGCGGTCGACGGGTTTGGTCCGGAACTTTGGGTTGAGGCGCATCGAGGCGGCGCAAAACTCGCAAGAAAGCGGGCAGCCGCGTTGGGTCTGAACCGTGAAACGGGGGTATCGATCTGGGGTGAGGAGGTCGAAGCGGGGGATGGGAGAGTTGGCAAAATCGAAGGTGCCGACGGCGCGGGCATCGTAGGTTGGCTTGAGCTTATTGGCGAGGAGGTCGGCCATCATTTGGGGCCAGATCACCTCGCCTTCGCCAATCGCGAGGCAGTCCACGTGTTGCTGGGCTTCCGTCGGGCAAAGGGTGGCATGCAGTCCGCCGAGGATCACGATGGTGCCGATCTCTCGGAAGCGGGCCGCGAGGCGGTAGGATTCCTTAGCGGTCGCAGTGAGGGTGGAGAGGGCGACCGCATCGAAGTGAGTCGGGAGGTTTTCTTGATCAACATCGCGGACCTCTAGGTAGTCGACCTCGATTTCCGACGGCGTCATCCCCGCAAGCGTCAGGAGGCCAAGAGAAGGCAGGGCCTCGATCTCCTTCGCTCGCCCACTCAGGCTCGGAAAGCTCAGGCCACGCGCCAGGATATCCGCGTCACAAACGCGGAGTCCACTGATGGCGATGAGTCCGATGCGCATGGTTTAAGAGGGGTGAGAGTTGGTCCGCCGATTCAGATGATTTCAGATGATTGGTTGAGGGCGGGGATCGGAAAGCGGGAGCTTTCGGCTACGGCTTGGTTGATGACGTTGGTGGGTAGAAGTAATCGGCGGCTTGGATGCCGGGGGTGAGTTCATCGGAGATGTCTTGGATGAAGGGCGCTTCGCGAGAGCTACGGTAAAGATCGCGATAGAGGTCTTCTTTTTGTGACTCGGGGTCGGAACTCTCTTCTATCCAATTTGAGATGTCTTCCATGAGTTCGTCTTTCATCCATTTGGGCCATCGATTGTGGTTCGCTAGGACGCGAAGTGCGCGTGGAGGGCTGCCTGCGAAGGTGGCGTGCCTGAAGATGAATTGATGGGTTGGGAAGTCGGAGCGGGTTTTGTTATTAAGAAAATAAGCCGCCAATTCGTAGTCGTCGTTTTGTATCAAAGTCCGTAGTTCGGCACGATTAGCGAGTTGGATTTGAGGGCGATAGGCCATGACTAACCATGCTGCGATGACCGAGATGGCCAGGATCCAAAGGGGCTTTGAAATTCGTGGTTTGATGGGGGGAGTATTCCAATTTTTGACGTCGCCTTTCGGGCCAATCAAACTGCCCAGTGCAATTGCTAAGAGGATGATAGATCCTACCGTCACGGTCTGGGTTGCGTTAAGGAGAAATCGATCCGCTGAGGACAGGCGGATACCTCCCATGATTCCTACGATATTGATCGATTTGAGAAAGGTGGCGATAAACATTTCGAGCGATGCTGGGATCGCGATGAGGGCGAAGGCGCGCCGGTTGTTGAAATGAAATAAGATAGTGGCGATTCGAACTGTCAGTGCGAGTCGCCAGATGGAGACGATGAGGAGGATGGTGAAATTAAACTGGGTGGCGGGGAGTGCGTCGGTGAATTGCTCAACAGGGATGCCATAGAGCCATGCGAGGGGGGCTGTCATGGCGAAGCAGCGGAGGAAGGCTAGATAGTTGTGAGAGGTGATCTTTTTTCGATTTAGGCCGCCGATGATTTTTACGAATCCGTAGATGAAGAGTGAGGAAAAGAGAGTCATCCCGACTGGTCCGCCGATCCAGAGTGGTTCCTCGGTGAGGATGTGGTGATCGTAATTTCTTGCGAGGCCGGCGGAGACGATGAAGAGGAATCCGAGGATCAGAGAGGCATTGGTGCTGGCGATTTTTTCGATGGCCTCGCGTTTTCCGAAGAGGAATTGGACGATTGTTTTGGGGGCGATCATGGGGTGGTTGTGGCACGCATCGGGATGCGTTCGATGCTAGGGGGAATGCTGTCGGAAATGGGAATTGAGGGCAAGGTCCGTGTGCACGAGGGTGCGTTCTCGGCGGGCGAGATGAGCGCGGTGGAGCGCGGGGGGACGCTTTCCGCTATTCCTTTTCTTCGACCTGGATGCGGGGGAAGACGGGCTTTGGTTTGCCTGTCTGGTGTCCGGCTTCGAGGAGGCCCCATTTGAGGTCGTCGAGCTTGGTGTCGATGAGTGTTTCCTTCTTGAGCTGGCCGAATATTTTCTCGGTTGCAGCGGGGAGGAAGGGGCGGAGGAGAAGGGCGAGGTGGGCGCAGGACTCGGCGGTGTGGGAGAGGACCTCGCCGACACGTGGGAGTTTGCTTTCGTCCTTTTTCATTTCCCACGGCTTGTGGCGTTCGAGGTAGCCGTTGCAGTGGGTGACGTGGTTGTTGATCGCTTGGAGGGCCTCGCTGAGGTCACAGTTATCCATGGCGGCACGGTAGGCGGCGGTGGTTTTTTCCAAGTTTTCGCGCAAGGCAATGTCCTCCGGATCATCAGTCGCGGTGGAGCTGATGGTGGAGTTGCAGAAGCCCTTGGTCATGTTGATGGACCGGTTGAGGAGGTTGCCGAGGTCGTTGGCGAGCTCGGTGTTGAAGAGCATAACGAGGCGCTCGATGTCGAAGTCGCTGTCCTTGCCGAGACGGATGTCACGGCAGAGGTAGTAGCGAAGGGTCTCGGCACCGAACTTGTCGGCGAGTTCGTCAGGGTCGACGATGTTGCCGAGGGATTTTGACATTTTGTCACCGCGGATGTTCCAGAATCCGTGGACGAGGAGGGTGGGCATCTCGCCCGCCTCGAAGCCCATGGCGTGGAGCATGCAGGGCCAGTAAATGGCGTGCGCGGGGACGAGGATGTCTTTTCCGATGATCTGGAGATCGGCAGGCCACAGGGTGTCGAAGTCTGGGAGGGTAGAGCCCTCAGGCTTTTTATATCCAGCGAAGGAGATGTAGTTGATGAGAGCATCGAACCAGACGTAGGTAACGAAGTCTGGGTCGAAGGGCAGGGGGATGCCCCAGGAGAGGCGGTCCTTCGGGCGCGAGATGCAGAGGTCGGTTTCGCCAGCGCGTTCGGCGGCGTTTAAGACCTCGGTCTTGCGGAATTCTGGGATGATTTTGAGGTCATCGGATTCGACGGTGGCTTTGAGCCACTCGGCGTGTTCGGAGAGTTTGAAATACCAGTTCTCTTCCTCGATCTCCATGACCTCACCCCATTCTGGGCCGAATTCTCCGGCTTCGTTGCGGTCGCGGTCGGTGAGGAATTGCTCTTGGCGGACTGAGTAGTGGCCGGCGTAGGATTTTTTGTAGAGAGCGCCTTTGTCCTTGAGGTCGGTGAGGATGGCTTGGACACAGGCCTTGTGCTGGTCGTCGGTGGTCTC
The DNA here is from genome assembly GCA_023300065.1 of Akkermansiaceae bacterium. Classification (GTDB taxonomy): domain Bacteria; phylum Verrucomicrobiota; class Verrucomicrobiia; order Verrucomicrobiales; family Akkermansiaceae; genus SW10. The sequence goes on along the minus strand of JALZWJ010000290.1, from coordinate 481 downwards.
GGCCCAGCCGTCGTATTTGACATCGAGTTTTTCCCAGAGTTTGATGAAGCCCTTGGTGTTACGCTTGGCCACGGTGGCGACGTTGACGCCCTCGGCCTCGGCGGTTTTGACCATCTTTTGGCCGTGCTGATCGACCCCGTTGAGGTAGTAGGCGTCGAGCCCCTTGAACCGCTGGTAGCGGGTGAGGACGTCGGCGAGGACTTTTTCGTAGGCATGACCGATGTGGGGTTTGCCGTTTGGGTAGTCGATTGCGGTGGTGATATAGAACATTGTAGGGAAAAAGTGAGTAGTTGGTGGAAATCCTAATTTCTAAATTTTGAAACTCTAAACAAATTTGAAATGAGAAATTGGGAAATTCTAAACTGGGAGGAGGCTGCGCCTCTTAGAGGTTGCCGTTTGATTTTGTGACGATTGCGCCGAGGATTTTCATGAGTTGGGTGGCTTCGTCGCGGAGGGTTTCGCGGGAGGTTTCTAGTTCGGG
>JALZWJ010000289.1 GCA_023300065.1 Akkermansiaceae bacterium | reverse complement strand
CCGGGATCGATCGACCAAGCCCACACCGCCGATGAATTCATCACCATCTCCGACCTCCAAGACGGTGCCCGCTGGTTTACGCAACTCATCGCCGGCCTCGCTGGCTAAGGTAGCCGAGAGCGGATCTCATGGAAGAGTTCGGAAGGCTCTCCCCGCGACTCGCCATCCAACTCGTTCACAAAGCGTAAACGCCGAATCGTGTTACTCAGCCAAATTTCATCGGCCTCCCGCACCCACTCATAGGGCCAGCAACCTTCCTCGACTTCCGCCACCGCCATCACCTGCTGGCGCATCACGCCGGGCAAGCAGCCTGTGTCCAAAGAAGGAGTGAAGACCTTACCGTCCTTCACAAAAAAGACGTTCGAGACACACCCCTCGCAGAGTTCTCCACGGGTGTTTGCTCTCAAAACTTCACCTACCCCGGCAAGCCGCAGGAGGGCCATATTCTCGGCATATGAGGTGCACTTTATCCCAGCGATCGGGCTTCGTTCATTCACCGGGTAGCGCTCGCCGATCGTGGAAACAGAAACCATTTCCATCTCAGCCTCCAAGGGCTCCGCCGTCATCAAACAATTCTCGCCAAGCGTCACCCTGACCCGCGCCTCTGATAGATGATTTGCCAAAACTAACTCCCGTATCTTGACCTCCAAGAACTCCAACGTAGGAGCCAACAACGAAAGCCGCCCCGCCGAATCCGCTAAACGCCGCGCATGGTCCGGTAGAAAAAGGGGCTTACCTCCCACCACTCGAATTGTTTCAAAAAGGCCCTCACCGCGTAAATACGTCGCATCAGCGAATGGGATCTGCATCTCACTCGACTCTACGAAACGGTCATTCCATAAGACGATCATCGACACCCCTTTACCTGCCGCCTATCACCGTCACAAGCTTTGAACTTCCTCGCCCACTTTCATCTCGCTCACGCCACCGATGCCTCCCGCGTCGGGGCCTTGCTCGGTGACTTTGCGCGAGGCACCCCAGAGAGCCTCCGGGAGCGATTTCCAGAGGACATCGTGCAAGGGATCATTTTGCACCGTGCGATTGATCGGTTCACCGACTCCCATCCGGTCTTTCTTAAAAGTAAGCAATTCCTCTCCCCTCCCCGCCGTCGCTTTGCGGGGATCATCATCGATATCTACTTCGACCATTTTCTAGCCCACGCTTGGGCCGATTTCGCAGAGGGGTCGCTCAAAGACTTCATCACCGAGATTTACCAACTCCTCATCCGGCGGCGGGATTGGCTCACTCCGGAGCTACGCGTCATCGTCGAGAGAATGGAGAAAGAAGACTGGCTGGGAACCTATGGCACAATCCCCGGACTCGCGCTCACCTTCCAACGCATGAGTCAACGCCGGGATTTTTTAGCCCCCTTGATCGGCAGCGAGGAGGACCTCGTCGCGCACTACCATTCCTTCAGTAAGGCCTTCCGTGAATTCTATCCAGCAATCCTCACCTATGCCCGTGAAGAAAATCCAGGCGGGGCATTGAGTTCGCCATAGAAATCGCGCTCGGAAAGATCACCCAGCATCTTAAGCTCCATCCCCAACGATTCCCGCGCCGGCGGGGCTCCCTCAGTTGCCCGCCCGCACGGCGTCTGACTCGCAAACTCGGTCTCATCATCCTCTCGCGACCGAATCGTCACCAAGGCACGCCCATCTTGCTTCGCTAAAAGCACAGGATGCAACCAACATGAGATCGGCTTATAAAACCACGGATGCTTGCCTTCCGAAACCGCCTTGAGCTGCCAGTGACATCGGTGCTCAGGGTCAAGAAAGACACAGCGAGTCTTCTTAAAATGCGCAGGATAGTCTTCGCCCAATTCCCCCACCTTCGCCGGGATCGTCTTGGTTCCGAATTGTCCATCCTCTCGGGTCACCACCCCATCTCCTCCTCCCAAGCTCGTTAGCATACGAGCCTCCTCCTCCGAAAGCACCACCCCATCGTGGCAACACGTAGCACGACAGCGGGCGAGTTCACAAACCGGTAAGGGTTGCTCGAAGGCACGGTGGTCCACCGCCGCCTCCGAGAGTTGCCTCGCTAAGCCCTGAGCAGTCTCTGCGAATGTTGTGAAATGGGCATGATCCGGCACGTGCCAAGAGACTATCCTTCACTCATGAAACGGTCAATCAGACACCAGAGTTTGCAATATCTTCATTTTTAGATCATCATTCTTCTGTCCTAATCATTGATTATGTCCTCAATCGCTTAAATCATGAAGACCTCGACCTCACTTATCGCAGCTCTTAGCTTAACTAGCCTGTCACTTCAGGCCGGTGATGACGTGCTGCCTAAGTTTCTTCAACAGTTCGATACGAACGCAGACAGGACCATCGACGAGGAAGAGCGCCAAGCCATCACCGACCTCCGCGCAAAGATGCGGGAAGATCGCACAAACTCCATCGACACCGACAACAACGGTGACATCACCGACGAGGAGATTGCCACGGCACGCACGGCCCTCCTCAAACAAATCGAAGCTCGCCGTGCCGAAAAATTTCGTGAAATCGCGGGTGACGATGAAGTCATCAGCGAGGCTGAATACGCCGCTATTCCAGGAATGGACCGCCTCCCTGATTATGTCTTCGAGGCCATTTTCGACCGCCTCGACGCCGATAAGAGTGGGGACATTTCTTCCGAGGAATTCTCCCAACGTCTCCGAAAGCACCGCAATGGTAGACCGGAAACAGCACGAGCGAGCATTAGAAAAGAAGCGATCAAGCCCGACGCTGAACGCTAGTATCAACTCAGAGCGAATGAGGGCCAAAGGCCTCTGGCAAAAGCTCCGCGAGGGTCCGCTCGCGTATCAGGTTTCCCATTTCGTCAGCCATCAACACACGAAGATTTGGGGCAAATTCATTGAGGACTTGGCGACATGCTCCACATGGGCTCCCGCCTCCTTTCACGATCACCGCGATCGCCTGAAACGTCTTTTCTCCCGCAGCCACCGCCGTCCCGATCGCAACCCGTTCGGCGCACATCGTGAGCCCATAAGAGGCATTCTCGACATTCACCCCCGTAAAGACGCGCCCCGACTCTGTTAGCAAAGCGGCACTCACCGGGAAACGAGAATAAGGCGAGTACGAATTCACTCGTACCTCCATCGCTTCTTGAATCAATTTTTCATCAGTCATTGTGACACCTTCCTAACCGCCTCTAGGGCAATTTCCATCATCCCGGTAAAACTCTGTTCACGTTCCTCGCTCGTCGTACTTTCCCCAGTTCTGATGTGATCACTCACTGTGCAAATCGTCATACCCCGCGCCCCAAATTCGGCACAGACTCCATAGAGCCCTGCCGCCTCCATCTCCACTCCTAGCACTTCCATTTTCTCCATCCGGTCGAACATTTCAGGGAGCGGCGTATAAAACAAATCTGCCGAGAAAAGATTCCCGACCTGAACCGGCAGCTCTAGCTCAAGGGCAGCATTCACATGAGCCTCCAGTAAATCGTAATTCGCAGTCGCCGCATAATCGTAACCGCCAAAGCGCGCGCGGTTCACACCACTATCGGTGCAGGCCCCCATTCCGATCAAAACATCGCGGACTTTCACCTTCTTTGAGACCGCTCCACAACTCCCCACACGGATCAGATTTTTGACTCCATAGTCAGTAATGAGTTCTTTCGCGTAAATTGAGATCGAGGGGATCCCCATCCCACTTCCCATCACCGAAACTGGGGTGCCCTTATAACTGCCCGTAAACGCGAGCATATTGCGGACGCTGTTCACCTGGACGACATTATCAAGAAAGGTGTCGGCGATAAATTTGGCCCGCAAAGGGTCACCGGGCAGGAGCACTGATTCGGCAAAGCCGCCAGCAGCAGTCTCAAGATGAGGAGTAGACATGCTCGTGCTTAAACAATTGCCACGCCCTCGTCCATCTCCACTCCAAAGAACTTCCCCACCGTCGCCCCAACATCCGCGAAACTCTCACGAATCCCGTGACTCCCAGCCCCTCGAAAAAGAACCGGCACCCTTTCCCGAGTATGATCGGTCCCCGTCCAAGTGGGATCATTTCCATGGTCCGCCGTAATCATAAGCTGATCCCCTTCCTCCATTTCAGAAAGAAAATGACCGAATTGCACATCCCACTCCTCCAAAGCCAGCCCATACCCTTCCGGATCTCGCCGATGACCATAGAGCATGTCAAAATCCACGAAATTCGTCATGACCAATCCCCCATCTCTCCCGCCCTCTCTCGTCGCGGCCCAAAGCGCATCATGCCCATTCGCTTTCACCTCTCGGGTCATTCCCGAATGGGCAAAAATATCACCAATCTTTCCCACGCCCACCACCGGGTGCCCCGCCTTCTTCACCAGATCCAGAACCGTCGACTTTGGCGGACGAACCC
>JALZWJ010000288.1 GCA_023300065.1 Akkermansiaceae bacterium | reverse complement strand
CGTCTCCTTTGCGATGGATGTGAATGGGGTGAGGCGAGAGGGCGTGGTGGTCCCTAAGAAGCGGGGAAAATTTGCTTATGAAACGATCGTGAGCCGGGGCGTGGATCCGGGACTGATCGAGGTGGATGAAGTGACGAACGAGTTCCGCACGCGGGTATTTCCGATTCCCCGTAATGGGAATAAGACGGTTTGGATCACGACGGTACAGGTTGTGGAAGCCGGTGAGATCAGAGTGTGGCCAAAGGGGCTGGGGAACCCGAAGAAGTGGAGTCTTTCCCTTGAGACGGCAGGTGGGGAAGCGGGTGATTTTCAGTCTGAACAGAGCGGAGATGCCACCACAGTTCCCGTAGGCAGTGTGTCTTGGATGCCCACTCCCGATCTCGCGTATCGGAGTGATCATGGTGATCTTAGTTTTGCGAAAAAGAAACCGGCAGTGTTTAAGGCTGCGTCTCTGGAGGTCTGGGTGGATGGCACGGCTGAGGTGGCACCCGCCGCTCGCGAGCGACTGGTTGAATTATTGAGCCATTACCAAAACGCCAAAGTGACCCTTCGGGTTTTTAGCGGGGAGGTTGAAGAGCCACGTGAGTTTGCGCTCGTTGATGGCATCGCGCCCGATTTCGTGAAGGCGATGTCAGACTTTCACCGCAGCGGTATGGCGCGCCCCCGAGGTCTTCCTTGGAAGACCGTTCATGCCGATGCGGTGATCTTTGTGACCGATGGGGCTTTTGTTTCTGGTCGTGCTGGGGTGGGCGAAACGGCTTGCCCGCTTCATGTCATCGACACTGGAAAAGGGACCAGCCGTTGGCTTCGTGCTCAGGCTCTGCGCTCGGGCGGTGGTTGGCATCGTCCGGCAGAACTCGACCCCATGATGGGAGCGATCACACCGGGCTCCACGATGGTCGGTGAGGTGATGGGCGAGTGGCTCTTCATGAAGCCGAGGCCGGATGCTCTGAAAACGCCCATTGCGAACTGGCTCTGGGCAAATCTTAAGATGCAGGAGATGAGGAACGGTGGAGTGAACCGGAAAGAGATCGATGACTTTAAATTCGAGCACCGGGTCATGGATTCTGAGTCCTCGATGATTGTGATGGAAACGGCGCGGCAGTATCAGGAATTTCAGATTGAGCCGCCCAAGGATGATGCGGTCCTGTATGAAGCGTGGGAGCTCTTGCAGGAAAAGGGAGAGGAAGTCCAAGGAGAGAGGATGGATCAGCTCGCCGAGCTTTGGGAAAAGAGGTGTGAGCGACTTGCGACTCCGGTGCCTGCTTTGTCAGAGAGGGTTTTGGCAAGGGTGAAAGGGCGGATGGATCAGTTAGAATCCCTTGTCACGAACCTTAAGAAAGTGAAGTTAGCAACAGTCCACCCCTTGATGACGGAGCTGCTGGCGATTGAAGCTCTGGTGGACGGTGGAATTGCGGATAGTGAGATTGCTGAGCTGAAGAAGCTCATGGAATCGCTCACTAGCCTCGAGAGTGAGATTGAGCTCCAGAATGCTTGGGTTGAAATTACGGTCGGTGGCCAGGTCAATGAACCTGGTAGGAAATTATTGCCTATTGGCAGCACTCTTTACGAAGCGGTGCAGGCCGCAGGAGGACCAACCGCGTTTGGCGCCATCAACCGCGTGAAGCTTTTCCGGAATGGGAAAGTCTACACTTATAATCTGAAGATGGATTCGCACAAAACGGTCCGTGTGTATCCCAATGATTTTGTGGAGATGCCTCAGAAACAGTGGTTTGGAAATGGTGGAGGAGGAGGCAAGAAGACTTCGCCGTTTGGGAACAAGGCTCGCGCTGAGATTGCCTTTCAGAAAGGTGATGAGCAGCCGCCAAAATATTACTTAGAGGCGCTCGCCAAAGTGATCGATGATGAGAAGAAGTGGGTCACTCACTACCGAACTTATCGGGCGGCCTGCGGTTGGAGGGCTGACTTTTACCTGAATCTGATCAACTTGCTGGAAGATCGCGGAGAGAAGGAAAAGGCGCTACGGGTTGCGGGTGATTTGGCCGAGCATCTGCCGGAGAATCTTGAGATTCTTCGCAGAGCAGCGCGGGCCTTCCGTCGCTTGGGTGATCTCGCAACCGCTCACGAACTCTTCGAGCACCTTTATGCGATGCAGCCAGATGATGCGATGGCGATGTATGATCTCGCACGTGTGAAGCAGGGGAGAGGTGAGATGAAGGAAGCGGTGGTGCTGTTTTGGAAAGCGGTTCAGATTACTCAGTCTAAGTATTCCCGTGGTCGGGAGATTGTCATTCTGGAGGAGCTGAATGCTCTGCTGGCGAAGGAGAAACTAGATGCTGCCGAATTTGGGATTGATCTCCGTTTCGTGAAGCATGTTCACGTACTTCCCCTCCACCAGAGTTAATTGCAAATTGCTTAGCCTTGGCTTGAATTTCAGCCTTCGTGTCTGCTCGCGCAGAAGCTTTTTGGCCACCAGCTTTGATAGCCTTCCAACCATCTTTGTCTTTAGATATGTGATAATCTGACATAACTTTTAGTCTTTCAGTAAGCTCTTGCTGCCGAGAAAACTTTGTGTAAAAAGAAAACATCGGTGCTGTAAAAGCATGGATTGCAGCGGAGACTGTCTCAAGTTTTTAGTAGGATGAGAGACAGTCCCGCCATTTTTAAGAACTCACACCTCGTAAGTTCACGCTATAAATAGCGTTGATTTGCTCCCTAACGTCAACACC
>JALZWJ010000287.1 GCA_023300065.1 Akkermansiaceae bacterium | reverse complement strand
AGGAGCTCGAGGTGGAAGTGGGCATTCCCCTCGTTTCCATACTTGCGGGGGAGCACCTCGCCCTGCTCCGTCACGCGGACTGGGCCAGAGAGTGCTCCTTCTGGAAGAGCGCGTAGGAACCAACGAGTGGGGCCCGCTCCACGACCGATCGTGCCGCCACGTCCGTGGAAAAATTGTGGAACGACTCCCGCATCACGGCAGGAGGCGGTCATGGATTCCTGACCTTTAAAAATACCCCACTGGGAGGCGAAGACCCCGGCATCCTTATTCGAGTCCGAGTAGCCAACCATCGCGGGCTGCATGCCGGAGGGATGTGGCCCCATGATGGCGAGGTATTCCGCCAGGATAGTGCTCGCATTTGCCAAGTCCTCGCCCGTTTCAAAGAGCGGGCTGACAGGGAGGTGCGAGCGCCAGAGCCCATTCGAGTGGAGCTTCGCCAGACCTGCTTCACGCGCCAGGACCTGCATCAGGAGAATATCAGAAACCGAGCGGGTCATGCTAATGACGAGCTGCCCCAGACACTCTGGCCCCCGCTTGCGGAGGTGTGAGGCTAGGAGACGGAGATAGTGCAGGATGGAATCAGCATCTTCTCCCGCTTCTTGAAAGCGCGAGAGGAAGGGGCGGGGATTTGAGAGCTCTTTGACGAGCAGTGCGCGGCGTTTTTCCTCACTCCACGTGCCGAAGTTCTCGCCATCAGGGATGCCGACGGAGGCGAAGAGTTGGGACGCGGCGGCATCGTGCGCTTCCGAGTTATTCCGGATGTCGAGCGCGGCAAGGTGTAGGCCAAAGATCTCAGCAATGCGGATGAGGGGGAAGATCCACTCGTGCGCAGTCAGCGCGGCATCCGCCTCGATCAAGGTCTCATGGATCAGCTCCAAGTCGCTGAGGTAGTCGGCAGCGCGGTCATATTTCCGCTGCTCAAAGCGCTCGTTCAGGAGTCGGATAAAGGCCTGCCACGGCTCCAAGCGGTAGCGGAAAGAAATACGTGTGCCTTCTTCTCCGAGGAGGGCAGCCGTCCTCTCAATCGCCTCGTTCAGACGAGCTGGCACCTTCGTGAACGGCGGAGCGAGGGTGAGTTTATCAGAGACCTTCTGCAGATGCCGCTGGTGCATCAGGATCGCGGCTTCGTGAAGCTCGGCGAGGGTGTTCTTAGTCACCTCAGGCGTGACGAATGGATGGCCATCGCGGTCCCCCCCAATCCAGCTGGAGAAGCGGAGCTTAGGGTAGGCCTTTTCCTTACGGAGATTTTCAATATCCCAACCGGCATCTTCCCAAGCGAGTTCGAGGGAGCGGTCGAGGCGGGTCACCACTTCTGGGAAAGTTTCGCTGAGGTAGGGGAGGGCATTGCGCAGCTCGTCCTGGATGTCGGGACGTTGCACGAAGATCTCGCCCGTATACCAAAGAGTCTGGAGCTCGGCGCGGAGGGAGTCACCGACCCGGCGGCCGTAGTGAGGATCGTTCTTAGCCGATTCAAAACTGCGGAGACCTTCATAGATTGCCTTGTGCCGCTGACGGACCGACGGGCGCTTGGCCTCGGTGGGGTGTGCGGTGAGGACGGGCTCCACTTGCACCTTTTTAAGAGTCTCAATAACCTCAGCTTCGGTCAGACCTTTTTCGACGAAACAGTTAATGACCGATGGCCACAGCCCATTAATCGCAGCGGCTCCATGCGAAGCACGGCGGGCGCCACGGAACTTCCAAGCGACGCGCTCCTCGACAATATTCAGGACCTCGAAACAGATCGAGAGCAGCTGCGCTCCTTCACGCTCAGCTCCCTTAGGAATCTCAGCCGGGAAAGTGTGACCGACCTGCCACGGTATGATGGACCGGAGGTCGTCATCAAGCGGTAGCGCATCCGCTAACATCGCGGTAGTTTCTCCTAGGCTCTCATCGAGTTCGCGAAATCCCTCTGCAAAATAGTGGTCGTTTTTAATGTCGTCTGGCATCCGGAGAGAGAATGGAACGAATTTTAGGCACTGGCAAGGATGCGTCTTTGTCGGATTGGGTTCCGTCTGCTAAGAGAGGGGAATGAAGAAATTAATGCTGGCCACTTTGGCCCTCACCGCAGCCGCTCAGGGAGAGACCACCACCGTCTACGTCGGCACCGGAGCCGATGGCATCTACACCCTCCAGCTCGACGAAGAAACCGGCGCCCTTACCGACCGTCAACACGCCGTCACAGGGAAGGGGATGGGCTTCCAAGAAATCAGTAAATCGGGCCGCCACCTCTTCTCCACCTACCGCGCTAATCAGCACGGCGCAGTCGCCTCCTACGCCATCACAGACGACAAACTTACCGAGCTCTCCGTGCAAACCTACGCTGGCAATGGCCTCTGCCACGTCAGCCTCGATGCTGATCAAAAAACCCTCTTCGGCGCCGACTACGGTGGAGGGAAAGTCGTCACCTTTCCCGTCACCGATGGGCAGATCGGTCAGACCGCCTCACTCATCCAACATCAGGGATCCAGCATCATCGAGGGCCGCCAAGAAGCCGCCCACGCCCACTCCTTCTACGCCGGGCCAGATAATAAATTCGCCTACGCCCCTGACCTCGGCATCGACCAAGTCCGGATTTACACCTTCGATGACAAAGCCACCCTCACCGCGCAGGGTGGGGTCAAATCCATCCCGGGCTCAGGCCCGCGTCACATGAAGTTTGGCAAATCAGGCACCCACGCCTACGTCCTTAACGAGCTCAGCCTCACCGTCACCACCCTTACTCGCGATCCCGAGACCGGCCAGCTCACTCCTCAAAAAACCACCAGCGTCCTCCCCGAAGGCGCCGATGGAGAAAAAATGTCCTGCTCCGAGATCCGCGTCTCGCAGGATGGCCGCTTCATCTACACCGCCACCCGGGACCTCACCGACCAGAAACGCGATACCATCACCGTCTTCTCCGTCGCCGCAGACGGCAGCATCAAGCGCACCGCAAACACCCCCGCCATGGTCCAAATCCCCCGCAACATTAACCTCTCACCCTCCGGCAAATGGCTCCTCGTTGCCGGCACCCGCTCCCACAACGTCACCAGCCACCGCATCGCGGCCCAGACCGGCACCCTCACCCACAGCGGCCACCAAGCCGCCGTCCCAAAAGCAATGTGCATCAACTTCACCCCAAAGCGGCCCGCGGCCGAGTTTAAAGCTCAACAGGGCAAGGCCGAAGCCCCCACCAACCAAGAATAAGGAGAGCGGCGCTTCCAGCCCGCGCCCCCTCCAACCTCCCGGGCGGCTTCCAGCCGAGTTTGAAGTGCGAAGGGTCAAGGCCGAAGCCACGCCCAATCCAACCCTGAACCCTGAACCCTGAACCCTGAACCCTGAACCCTGAACCCT
>JALZWJ010000286.1 GCA_023300065.1 Akkermansiaceae bacterium | reverse complement strand
TTTGACGTTCTCCGAAAAAAGCATGCTATTCACTGTCGTCGAAGATTTTGGTAAGCCCTCAGGTGAATTGTGGGCGAACTACATAGCTTGGAGAGGAATCCAGGTCGAGCGCTTTGATTCTTTAGACGGTATTCTCCGGCCGAGTCTTTTCGAGCCTGAGAGTGATGAAGACTGGAGTCATGTAGTGTGTGAGAACTTCATGCTGAGTTATATCACGGATTTTGACTATGCTAAGCGTGTTCATGACAGAATTGGATCCGGAAGTTTGATGGGGTTTGCCTATGCGGATCATGATGAGTTAGACGAAGGGTTTCTGGGTTACGATATTATCGATGGATACTGCGACGTATCTTTGATCACCAACTGGGGCAATGATGTAGAGATCGTGAATCAGTCCCTAAGATCGAATGCTTTGATTCCTACTTTTAGTCAGGTAGAGTCCATTCATCAGTTCCTGACTTCACAGCACGGAGACGATCCTCATGTCGAAGGATGTCGGATAGTTTCCGTTTACTCAACCAACCACATAAAACAAAACGGAGAACAAGGCAGCGCACACCAACCCACTACACGCTAAGTAGTTTAGATTTATGATCACTTTAACCCTTAACCCCTTCGTCAATATTCGCCCCCTATAGTGGGTGGGTGGCTTTTGACGTTCTCCTCAAAATCTCCTACTTCGGCGACCTTTGAAAAAACTGCCCCCAAACACGTTTAGCAAAGAGATCTGGATAGAGATCGAGATGATTTTTTGGCGGCAGGAGATAGAGTGCATGCCGAATGGTGCAGCGACCGACGGTCTTGATCCCCAGCAGATCGAATTGACTAAGCTCGGTGTCGAGATCAAGGGCGGTATCTGGTTTCTACTTGGGGGACGGGATTCATCGAACCCTCGCTACGAGATGCACATGTGCCTTTCCAGACCACGCTTCTCATCGAGTGAGAGTGTAACCATAGACAAGTTGCGGAGTGCCTCGATATCTGAATCTGAACTAGAAGATGGCTACCTTTCGATCACCATAGTTTAACCCCCAATCTAGGAGAACAAGTCGCGGGATACGACGCCTCTCGCTCTGGGAGTTTGTTTTTGAATTCAGAGTTTTAATCTTCGCTCAGTCGCGCATCCACTCTAACGTTCTCCTAAAATGAAAAAACGACTTCAGAATATAATGCGACATATTGCTGGAGCTACTGCTTCACATAAATCACCGTTCTCTAAAATAACTACCCCTTCTAATAAATTTCCAATTACTCAAAATTTTAGAGATAAGTGGGTAATTCCTTTTTATAGGAAGCGGCCTTCTGAAGATGGGTATCTAGATGACTTCGCTAATCTTTCTACTGACCTTAACTCAACGGTAATCGACACGCTACTTTGTGATTTCAATTGGAGAACAAGAAGCGTTGGGGCTTTATTTGCCGCGGCTGGAAGATATGATTATTCAGTCAAAACAATTGGGAATCACTTACTAAAGAGTGAAGTATGCTTTGCAGGTAAAAGCTATTGCACAGCTTTAAGTTGTATAGCAACTGAAGAAGCCATTGATTTTATCTGCCAATATTTAGATTATTATCTCGATAGGAAGGATCTATATTATGATCAGGCAGAAGCAATGGCATCACTTCAATATTTAGATCCTAATCAAAGTGAATCGTTTGAACCTAAGTGGAATGAGTTCATTGCTGACAAGCCTAACTGGGATTTGAATGGAACATTTAACTGGATTAAAAAAGATATAGAAGCGATAAACAAACAACGGGAGAACAACACGCAGTAGGCAATCCCTTCGCCGCCGCGTAGCCAAGTTTTATGACAACCCAAACCCTTAAACATTTCAGTAAAGTCCGCCCTCGCTTACGGGATGCCTATGCTGATACGTTGTGCCAGAAAATTCGTGTCTGGTCAGACGACGGTCTCTCGTTTATTGTTCAGCTATGAGTGTTGCAGAGATTCGGCAGTTACCTTTGAGGGAAAAATTTCAGATTCTAGAGGCTCTTTGGGCTGATCTCGGTGAGCGCGTCGAGAGTATTCCTCTTTCTCCAGCTGAGGAATCGCTTTTGGATTATCGGCTCCAAAGAATTGAGTCTGGTCAGACTCAAATTCACGAGTGGGACGAGGTTAAAGATTCCATAGGCAAGAAATGATTAGGATCCAGATATCGGCTGATGCCTTGTCCGATTTGAATGACGGTTTTTGGTTCTATGAGGATCAGGAGCCAGGGCTAGGAGATTATTTTTCATCTCAACTTCGTGCTGATATTGACGGATTGAAGGTGACAGCAGGTATCCATCGGCAGGTTTATCGCTCCCTGCATCGTCTGCTGAGCCGTAGGTTTCCTTATTCTATATTTTATGAGTTTTCTGCAGATAGAATTCTTGTGGTCGCGGTGGTAGACTGTCGTCGTGATCCTAGTTGGATCGAGGCTCATTTGGATGATGTCACAGAGTGAATCTAAGATGCACAACAAGACGGAGAAGCTGACACCCCACCGCTGATAAAGTTTGTCGTGGATTTTAAGTGGGTGGGGGACTAGTATTTTTGCGTCGAAGATAATAGTGCCCCATGGTGGGATGCAGCTTACCTTGGACGTTCGGCTGAAAAATGGATGCTACTCAAACAACAAGTAAGTCGTATGTGCATCGAGCCATCCAAGTTGGCCTAATGACGTCGCTCTATTCGCTTATTGTCATAGTTGTGATTGAGCATGATTATCAAAGACTGACTCTTCTAAGGTGGATAGGTTGTGGCGTTTTTGGCACGATTTTCTTATCGTGTCTTTTGGGGTCGCAGGCTCTGTGGCGAAGAATCGAATTGATTTGTATCGGGCTTATAGGGTTATTGCTTATCTGGGTAACCGCGTTTGTGTCAGCCTCTATCTGATGCTATGGCGAGAGCTTATTGCCATATTCAAACGACAGCAGAATCACCAAGCCGAACAAAACGGAGAAGCCGACACCCCACCGCTCATAAAGTTTGTCGTGGCTTAAATCGGGTGGGGGAGGTAGAAATCGGAGATGGAGATCGATCAGCCCTATGGTGGGGCGCCGCTTTCCTAAAACGTTCTGCTGCAAATGAGACCTCTTATAGCAATCCTAGCTTTTATTTTTCATCTCGGTTTTTGTTACGCGGAAGAACCCAAAATAACCATAGGTAAACTCGCTGAGTGGCAAAAACCAGTAATCGCTAAGGTTATATTTTCTGCACGGATTAAGAGCGTTGAAGAGCTATTAGGCAAAAAAATAGAACGTCCAAATGAATCTTGGGGTGGTTTTATCATCTTTTCATGCACAGCTAAAGAAGATCTTGGGAAGAGATTGCTCTGGATTGATGTTGAAGTTGAATTCTCAAATGGTTATAAGCGTAAAATTGATAGGATACGTTTTTCTATACTCAGGAAAGGCACAGAGCATGACATTGTAAAGATTCCCTTTGATACGAAAAAATCTGTTTCAATAAAATCTGTGAAGGTAGCATCAGTAACCATCAAGTAAGAAGCCCAATAAAAACAAAAACCCCAAAAAAAATGCAGAACAAGGCGCAGTAGGCCAACTACCTACAGCGCCTTTCTAGTCAAGTTAACACACAACTATCATCCTTAAACCAGTAGTAGAGTTCGCTCCCTGTAGGTGGTGGCTATGCTCTAACGTTCGCTGTAAAATATGATGCTATTTCGATTCAGGATCCTTCTCCCATTCAGTCTGCTTTTGGCAGCTTGCACTGATTATGATGTGGACATAGCCGATACCCCTGCAAACAGAAAGGGCTTTACCAAGCACTTGGGGTTTGAGCCGGGTAAAGATGTGACTGCGGTTTACTACTACGTGGACGAGCTAGGTGCCGACGTTCGATATCAGCTCTCTTTCGAGTGCGCCAAAGGAGTCGCGATGAAGATCATTACAGACCTATCCCTACAACCGAAACCGGACGACTACTCAGGACTCGATCCCCGCAATGACCTAAAGTGGTGGAAGCCTGATTCGACCGAAGGGCGTCCAATGTGGATCAAGAAGGCGAAAGACGGGCAATATTACTGGGAGCTCTGGTATTCTGAGGAGGATGGTCGTGCCTATTATCACGAGTATTCAACCTAACCCATCAGCGAGCAAGACGTCGATCCTAACGCCTGCTCTCTGCCGAGTCGAAAGCATCATGATGAGCCGACGAACTGTGGTTCGTGTTTTTTTGCTGAGAATTTTTAACTCAGATTTAGGCAGATTGGGGAGGATTCTTGAGGATTTTTCTAGAGCCCTCCCGCTGCCCATGCCTCTGCTTTCTCTGAGGGTGGGTGGGCGTGGGCGCGGGGTGGGCGCGGGGTGTTTAGGGGGTGATTTTTCCGCCGGTGGTGCGGCGGGCGAGGGCCATGCTGGTGATGACGAGGAGGCCGCCGAGGAT
>JALZWJ010000285.1 GCA_023300065.1 Akkermansiaceae bacterium | reverse complement strand
GGACGAAGGCTAAAAGCAACTCAGACGCCAGCCCAACTCAAATCAAAATTGAATCCAAACTTATCGAGATTCAATACGAACCAGGAGCTGCTCAAATGCCAAGCAAGCCTTATCAAAAGGAACTCAATAAGGCTCAACTTGCATCCTACCTTAAATCAAAGGCTCAACAAAAAGGTGCCGACATCATGACATCTCCTTCCGTTGCCACCCCAGCGGGGCAACTTGCAACCGTCGAAATCATCAAAGAGTTCACCTACCCGATCTCAGCCAATCATAAAAAATTTAAAACAGAAAACCTTGGTGTTATTCAGCACTACCGTGTCGCAGGAAATTATCATGACCAAATGAAATTAATCACCCTCAATGCTCTTGCGCGGGTGAAGGAAATCGAAGGCTTTGAAAATTCAAAATCAAGCACACCTAAACCGATTTTCAAGGAACGACGCTTTGACAAAAAAGTGACTCTTTGGGGAGGTAACACAGCTGTATTTGGAGGCTTAATGACAGACTCACAAAGGCAGATCGAAGATCAAATCCCCGTCCTGAGCAGCTTACCAATCTTTGGTTCATTATTTACCAAAAAATCGACTCAGCATCATAAAACTGAACTCATTTTTTTAGTTACGGCAACAAGAATCACTCCTACTGGAGAGAAGATCACCGAGATTCCAGAAAGGCTGCTTCAACCTCATTCGCGATAATCTCGATCGCCTCTTCCACCACCTCCGGTTCCATCGTGTAAGTCATCCGGATACACTCACGGGTGTGCGGCCAGTCCGTCCCTGCGGGCAGACCAAAGAAGAAATACTCACTCGGCACAATCAGCACGCCCCGCTTCTTCAAGCGCTGGTAAAGTTCCTTCGTAGAGATCGGCAATCCCTCAAACCAGATCCAGAGAAAAAGCGCCCCCTCACTGCGGTGCACAAAGTAGGGAAATCTCTCCCCGAAATACTGCGCGAGCCACGCCTGAGCCTGCTTTGATCGACTCTCATAAAATGGCTTCACCACCTCACGACTCAGTCGCAGCACCTCGCCCGACTCGATCAGCGGACGCATGATTTCCTGCCCCACATTCCCATTCGCCAGACCCACAATCGAGGTCATCGATGACACCGCCTTACAAACCTCCTTACTCCCGACCACGATCCCGCAGCGCGTTCCAGGAAGGCCGATTTTCGAAAGACTCAGCGTGAGAACCATCTCCTCATCCCACACCGGATTCACCTCGGAAAAGATCACTCCAGGAAAAGGAACCCCATAGGCATTATCGATGATCAGCGGGATGCCTCGCTTCTTTGCGATAACTCTCAGCTTTTCTACCTCGTCATCCGTCAGCACATTCCCCGAGGGATTGGTCGGGCGTGAGACACAGATCGCCGCAATATCATCGCCCGGATCGAGAGCGTCAAAATCAACCCGATATTTAAAGCTGTGCTCACCTAGCTTTTCGATCTTCGCGGGAATTGCCTCGAAGATATCCTCACCCACCGCTTGATTCGCGTAGCCAATATATTCCGGCAGCAACGGAAGAAGAATCTTCTTCCTCCGACCATCAGCGAAGCGCCCAGCGAAGGCATTGAAGAGGAAAAAGAAAGCGGTCTGCCCGCCCATCGTCACCGCGAAATTTTCATACGTGAGATCCCAGCCAAATTCTTTTCTAAAAAGCCCAGCAAGCGCCTTTCGAAACGCCTCGCTTCCCGCTGGGACATCGTAGTTCCCCAGCATCTTTTCTAAGCCTCCCTCCTCCGCCATGATCTCCTCCATGCGCTTACGCCACATCGCATCCATCTCAGGCACATGCGCAGGCTGACCACCACCTAACATCCGCATCTCATCGCCACCCGCCAGCGCCTCGCCCAGATCATCCATCAATTCACCAATCCCACTTCCCTCACAAAGGTTCTTTCCAAAGGTCGACAACTCCCAACTCATAGGCTGACTATTCTCTCCCCCCGCCGATTTGTCACTGAAATCTCCCCACTTTAGCGCGGAAAAAACCACCACGCTGCGGCTGCCCTAATTATTAAGAACCCGCACACGCACAAACTCTCTATCCACGATCGTATCCGGCTTCCAAGTCACCGAAGAAAAAGCACCATCTATCAGCTCCTCAGAAACCCTCGTCCAGTCGCTCGCTTCAGCCCAGTTCACCAAATCGTGACTCGTCTCCAAAACGTAAGTCAAACTCCCAGCTGCCAAATTGCGAGCATAGCTGAATTCAAAGTTCTCGTTAATCACGCCACTCACTCCACCAAAGGCATAGTCTAACAAATCTCCCCCAGAGAAGATCGTCGTATCACTCCCACCGGGGCTTCCGCCCACAATCGCGCTAGAACGCCAGCTCTCCGCAAGGGCGGGATCACCACCGAGATAGACCAAACTACGACCGTCTCCATCAGCCGGACTCGCCCATGGAAACTGGTCATCATAGGTGAAGTCCAAGACCCCACTGAGAACCAATTGCTCCCCCCCATTACTGAGACCTCCAGCAAATACCCCCACCACAGGGAGGTCGGTCCCAAACTCAGCCTCGAAGGCGACCAAATCCCTCACCAACAACACCCTCTCACCAGGTCCTAAAACGATCCCATCCGGAAAATCAAAGGTGATCCCCTGCGTAAAGGAAAGCCCATCAAGATGAATCGACTCAGTCGTAGAAACATTAAGTAACTCCAGATACTCCGTCCCTTCGTCACTCCCCGCAGGGTTGTAATAGATCTCGGAAATCACCAACGTCTCAGATGATGCGGGGGAAGAAGTGAAGAACGTCACCTCATTCAAAGCCGACCATTCCCCGCCATCTAAAGCCCTAGTTTTCACCGTCGTATTTTCCGTAATGACAATCCCAGAACCATTCGTATTTATCCCAGACACCGCCACATCGATGACAAGATCAGAGCTCGTCGAGCTTCCTTGGTGGATCTCCACCGCAAGAGTATTTGCACCTTCTAAAAGCTCACCAGCAGCCAAGGTATAGCTCTCCGTGAAGTAAGCGACCTCATCACCACTACTCGCATTCCCAGAAGCAAAGTCGCTGTAACTCACATTCCCAGCAGGCATATTGCTACGAGCAATTTCGCGCCCATTGAGATAAACGATCGCGCCATCATCACGGCGGATATTGAGAGTCAGATCAGAGTAATTTACCGCCCCAGTCACCGAGAAAACCTTCCGCAGATAAGTCGTGCGATTCCGTATCGCCCCAGTCCCCGCCCCGATCTCAGTCGTCCAACTCGGCGTCCCCACTCCCCCATAACCCAGAGGTGCCGCACCCGTCTCCCACGCCGCGATATTAAAACTAGGATGCTTCCAGTCACCAGCCCCATAAGAAGGATGGCCAACGGTCACCTCGCTATCACTGAATGGAACATCAGTCACAAGATAATCCCAACCTCCCGAATTCGCCGGCAACAGCGAGTCACTACTGGAATTCGCATTAAAGACAAGCCCCTCAGGACCGGATGGATCACTCCCATCAAGCGTGTAAAAAATCACCCCATCCGGGGCATCAATATTCAGATTAAAACCACTTACGACCTGGCCTCCATGTTGATTGAAATCTGGAGCAGAAACATCAGGATAGAGATCTTGTGCGCGCAACTGGCTGATCACCGCTCCCGTCCGCGCCGGGATCAATCCCGTCAATTTTCCGTTGATCGCATTTTCCCAATCCGCCTGATCATAAGGGTTTGAGCGGCGCGCATCCCCCCACCTCGCCGACTCACCAATGACCGCATTTTGGATCGCATCCGCAGTTGCGGAAAAGCGCGCCTGCCCCTGTGCAATCGTCAAAGCACCCTCATTAAAACAATGCAGATGAGCCCGATCCCCAAAGCGCTGACGGTAAAGTGGATTGACCGACAACTGTTGATGCAACCACTTCGGATTAAAATAAATCAAACGATCTCCAGTCGGGTTACTAACAGAGACATCAGCCGTGCTACTGTTGAGACTATCCTCGTTATCATGAACTAGGAAACGATAGCCAAAACTCCCATCCCGCGGACGAAATGCGAAGAAGTTCTTAGGCACATTCGCATTAAGATTCACCGGACCATCCGATTGACCCGTGTAAAAAACGGCAGTCATGTAATCGATCAGATTATCGACATCTAAGAGATTATCACCTGCCGGATTTGGCTCTCCTGAGGGCGTTAATCCCTGCGCCGCGTAGTAAGCTGCATCAGAAGAAAAACCAGCGACCGCCGCATCGTAAAGACGGATCCACGCATCACCATCGCCATCAAGAGGCTCAACCCGATGTGGGCGGGTGCGGGTCTTCATCACATCGTAATCATCACTATCACCGCCAAAGTAGCTCGCCGCAAAATCCGAATTCATGCGCTCTTGGCTCTGAAACAAACCAAAATACTGCCCATTCAAATAAAGATGGTAGTAGCGACTCCGCGAATAAGGTTGCCCCATATCACGCTGAGTTTCACGGGCAAAAACATCACGATTAAATGTCGCATCCGTGCTATTGTTAAAATGCCATGACCTCCCCTGAGTCGACCGTAAATCTAACGCATCAAACTCATCAACTCCCTCCTCGTCAAAGAGCGGGTAATCGAGTTCCCCCTCACCATATTCAGAGCGGAAAACAAACCGGAACGAGTGCTTCGCATTACTTCCCTGACGACTAAATCCACCACGCAAACGGAACCCCGCATCAATTTGAAAACCAGGGGTGCCATCGGGGTTAATCAGCTCCATCGAAACTGGGCGCTCCCACGCCCGCCCTCGATTTTCACTATTCACCCAAAAACCAGTCTCAGGATTATTCATATTATCCAAATCAGTCACGAGCGAGAGCGTAGGAATATCCGTCATCGCCTCCTCAAACTCAGCAACACTGACTGAACCAATCACATCAGGATCCATCCCATAATCAAAAACCTGACCATTGATACTTCCAGAAGGCCATCCATCTCCCAGCGCTTCCGTGCGGTCCTGAGTCCTCACATCAGCTAAGAAAATATAGCTCTGCGAATCCACATTCGTCGGAGCCAAACCATCCACAAAGGCCGCAGCCCGCAAGACCGTGGTCTTCGTAATCGCGACACTCGCCGGCGAGGCTGATTGCACCCCGTTCGAAAGCGTAGGAACCGACCCATCCGTTGTAGTCACAACCATCGCCCCCGGCGTCACACAAGTCACCTGAACCGAAAACGGACTCTCATACATCCCCCGCCCCACACTGAAGTTCGTATCGCGCGTAAATCCGCCATACCCCGTCACCCCATTCGGAGCGACCGGCGTGGGATCCAGAAAATATCCTTCCTGCAGATAATCCCCAAACCGACCATAGCTCACATCTTCACGTTGTTCTAAATAATCAGCAAACTCGGACGCAATCGTAAAATCCGGACGCACCAGCGCGAGATAGGAACCCGCAGAGGCACTCAACCTAAAATTAGCATGGCCAGGCAACACCTTCCCTGACGCAAAGACAAGGAGGTGGCCAAACGGAGGAACAATCGTCCCATTCGGAAAAGTCCACTTCGCTAGAAAGAACGAATCATCCGTAAGATGCCACCCACCCAGATCAACTGCCGTCGAGCTGGGATTCAGGATCTCAATCCAGTCAGACGCATCTCCCTCCTCATCATCCAAAGTCCGATTATTATCGGCCATGAACTCACTGATAACCACACCCGTCACCGCTGGAACCGAAATCGTAAATTCCTGCTGCGAGGTCGCCCCATCAGCAGAAGTTGCCAGCAATTGAATCGTATCAGCACCCGCATCTCCTGCACCCGGGGTTCCGCTAAGAAGACCCGCAGAAGTCAGAGTGAGCCAACTCGGAAGAACGCTCACTGGAGTGAAACTCGCCCCAACA
>JALZWJ010000284.1 GCA_023300065.1 Akkermansiaceae bacterium | reverse complement strand
CTCGTCCGCACGATCGAGATCCTCCAACCCGCGAAGCTGATCGGCATCGGAGCCTTTGCCGAGAAGCAGCTCGCGACTGTGAAAAGCGAGGAACATGCACTGGGAAAAATCCTACATCCTTCTCCCGCCTCACCTGCTGCGAACCGTGACTTCGCCGGCACCGCGACGCGGCAACTCGGCGAGCTGGGAATTTTATAAACCGCTTCTTTAATGCGGTTGTTAGCGCGGTTACTTTTTACTCGGCCACGGGTGGTTCTCCGAGGGGAAGCACGGTCGTGATGGGGTGATGATCAGAGAAGGGATCATTCACGGATAGGTTCAGTAAACCCAAGGTTTCTCCGAAGTGAGGAGCGAAGCGGTAGCTCCCTTTTTTATCTTTCGGATGATCTAGGAACGACTTCACGAAAATCCAGTCAAGGCGCTGGCACCCGATCACTGAGATGGAGCGTGGCACAGAGTAGGTGTAGGTGAAGCCCTTTTGCGCTTGGCGTTGATTAGAGTTGGAGAGTTCCCCACTTCTGCCGTGCATCGAGCGGGTCGCGTCCCCTCGGAAGTCGAAGGCCCCGCCATCGTCGAAGCGGAATTTCTCGATCGCTTTGAAGAGGCCCCGTGTTTTGTTCGGGAGAATCACGGGGATGCTCCAAGCGAGCGGATCGGCGAGATTCTTGACTCCGTTGATGATGTTTCGAGCCTGGTTGACTCCGGTGACGTTGGCGGCAAAGAGGCCCGCCGAGAGTAGACGAGAGGGAGAGGTCACGGTGTCTTTCGAAAATTGGCTCACGGAGGTGGAGCTGACGTTGGCAGAGGAGCTATTAAAGTCACCTGCCATGATCACTGGGTTTTTGATTCCTTTGATGTAGCCAAGAATTTCTTCGACTTGGCGGCGTCTTTGCAGGGGGGTGGTTTTGATTTCGAGGTGGATATTGATAATCGAGAGAGTCTCGAGCGGGAGGCCCGGCACGTGGAGATCAACCCGAGTGAAGGAGCGGCCACCGACTTTTACTTCGCGGAAGGGCTTAAATCTAAAGAGAACCTCAGCTCCCTTGCGGCGTCCTTTTTCTAAGACATCCGCCCTTTTGATTTCGCCCTCATACCAATCGTAAGGTTGGGTTTGGAGCTGGAAGAGTTTGACATCCTTGATGGGGTAGCGGGAAAGAACGGCGACTCCGAAGACTCCTTTATATTTCGCGGCATTCCCTGGGCTCTTGCCGCAGGCGTTTTCATCCACGTCAGTATTGGCAAATTTAATATGATCCATCCCAAGGTGGACGGGATCAATCTCAAGTTGTTGAGGTGCGTATACGAAATTCATGTTCATCTCGTTTGCCAAATGCTTCGCGGCAAAGAGGTATCCACTCCGGCAGTGACCGATGTCCATTTCTTGGAGTAGTAAGATGTCAGAGGATGCGAGGGCGACCCGTTGCCGGATGGCTTCGCTGTAGGCCTCAGGATCGTTTTGGATTTCAGTCCGCAACATGTTTTTGAAACGGGACTCTGAAGTCACGATCTCAGCAACCGCCGTGATCTGTTTTGATTTTTCGATGTTCCAAGTTGAGAGGCGGATCGAGGGCCCAAGAGTGGGATGAATCGAGGCCTTTGGGAGCCCAGAGCGGAAATAGACTGAGTTATCGATGAAGGGAGTCGAGAGGAGCTTGTTGTATTGAGTGGCCAACTTACCGGTTGGCTTTGGGGTCTCCACCAGCTGCTTGAGTTGCTTGAAGCTTAGAAGCTGAGGGCTCGATTTTTTGACGAACTTGACTGACTTCGAACTCCCGGTCGAATTCTTGATAATGGAGTTCTCTTGGTCCTTGCCGTCCGTGAAGTTCTGACAAGAAAAGAGGCTGCCTATGGCGCAAAATAGGAGAATGTTTTTAGAAGTCGTCATACCTGAAAAAATAGAAATTCTGTTATAAGGTGGAGAGATCGAGAGTGTAAATATTTAAAATTGATCGTTCTAAATTCTGTATTACCCCGGAAGTTGGACCAATATGAAGAGGTCTGCGGACCCGCATCTAACGCCGACGCGCGAGCAGGATACAGTGGCGCATTTGCTTCGATTTTTCATGCGGCTTGGAGGCTTGTTCCTCGACTTGGAAACCGCATTTGATGAGGAGTTTTTTGAACTTCGGCGCGGGCTCCGAAAGCCAATAGGCGATGCAGCCGGTCGGCGTGATGACCTGGCGCAACTTATCTAAAAACCCCGGCGAGTAGAGGCGGGCATTGCCAGAGGTGATGAGATCATCCGGGGTGTTATCGATGTCTAACAGGAGCGCATCATAATAGCCCTTCTTTTGGTCAGAGACGATGTTGTAGAGATCGCCCTGCGTGATTTTAGTGCGGGGGTCATCCAAGAGGGGCCCGTTATGCTCTACGAGGAAGGTCTTATTCCACTCGATGAGCGGCGGCATGAGTTCGGCGACTTCCACGGTGGCAGGGCTGCCTACAAGTTCCAGAGCCCGCTTTAGGGTGAAGCCCAGACCGAGTCCTCCGATCAAAACTTTTGGATGTGCAGGGCGGGAGCCTTTGCCTTCTTTCAAAGCTTGGCAACCGACATCGGCGAGCATTTGCTCCGAGTAGGTGAGCGAGGTGCTCATGAGCTCGAAGCCATTATACTTGAGGTAGATTTTCCCATCATGTTTGTGGAGGGAATAGTGCGTGCCATCAGGCATGGTAGACTCCGCAAGCTTCAAGTAAGGCTTCATGCGTCAGACCATGACTCATCGTGGCCAATCGCAAAAGGCGATATTCCAGCCTTATCGCACCTTAATACCCGTGTAAATTCACCTCGGTGGTATCGGTCAGCTCTACCCGCTTGCCCATCTTCTTTTGGATGACCCTGAAGTGGTGGCGGTCCTCCTCCGTGATGAGAGAGATTGCCTCGCCCGCGCAGTCCGCCCGGCCCGTGCGGCCGATGCGGTGAAGGTAGTCCTTTGGCGAGCGGGGGAGCTCATAATTAATGACACAAGGCAGCCCTTGGATATCGATTCCACGGGAGAGGAGATCCGTCGCGACTAGCACGCGGACTTTGCCCGACTGGAAGGCCGCGAGCGACTCCCGCCGCCCGCCTTGCGTCATCTTAGAATGGATGAGCGAGGCTGTGATGCCATTCTTGGTGAGTTTATTCAGGACCCGGTCCCCGGTGAGGGTGGAGGAGACAAAAACGAGGACCTGTTTAAGGTCCCCATGCTTGATAAGGTAGCGGAGAAAGGGCCCTTTGCGCACATCCGTGACGCCATAGGCAGATTCATGAATGAGCGTGGCCTCATCCTCGGTACGCTCAATCTCGATCACGACAGGATCACGAAGTTGATCGACCAACACCGGGCTGGCGGTCGCGGAAAAGAGCAAAGTCTGCCGCTTGCGGGGAAGGAGAGCTAGGAGTTGGTCAATCTCATCTTTAAAACCCAAGTTGAGCATTTTATCCGCTTCATCGAGGACGAGGGATTTGACCGCAGCGAGGCTCACCGCATTTTTCCGGACCAGATCCAGAAGGCGGCCCGGCGTGGCGACAAGGAGATCCACCCGGCCTAAGTCCTGCATTTGACGATTGATCGAAACCCCTCCAAAAACTGCGCGGCACCGCAAAGGAGAGACTAAGGCTTGCAGGGTCTTTAACGCGACATGGTTCACCTGATCCGCCAGCTCACGAGTGGGCACCAAGATCAGCACCGCCGGCTCACGATGCTCCGCGCTGGGCTCTCCAGACATCTGCTCTAGCAGCGGTAAAAGGTAGCCCGCCGTCTTTCCGGAACCAGTCTTGGCGATCCCCAAGACATCTCGCCCTGCCAAAACGGCGGGGATTGCCTCCCGCTGAATCGGGGTAGGTTCTGTGAAGCCAGAGGCCTCAATCAGCAAAGCAGACAGACCGAGAGGAGAAAATGACATGATGCTTCCGTTCTAGGAGACCGACCATGAATAGCAAGGGCCGTCCTCCCTCATGAAAAAGAGAGGCATAAAAAGCACCCTCCGACTTGACGAAGTCAAAATCGGCAACATGGTGCCCCCTCCACTGAGTTGCCTCAAAATGTCTACCCCATCCCCTCTTCACGGCAAAGCCCTCCCTTCGGTTAAAGAATGGAAAAAAATCGTGGCCCCACACACTAAATCTTGCCCGAAAAAGGCGATGTGGCAGGTCATTAACTCCATCGGAGCCTACTTTGCACTGTGGGCTGTGATGTATTTCACCGTTCAGATTTCAATGTGGGGGACCTTTGCCCTGGCCCTTCTTGCGGGAGCATTCTTGGTCCGCGTTTTCATTATCTTTCACGATTGTGGCCACGGCTCCTTCCACCCATCAAAGCGGGCCAACACCATCATCGGATTTATCTCCGGCGTCCTCACCTTTACTCCCTACCAGCACTGGCGCTGGGAGCATGCCATCCACCACAGCGCATCCGGCGACCTAGACCGCCGCGGAACCGGCGACGTCTGGACCATGACGGTGGAAGAATATCTCTCCTCATCGATCTGGAAGCGCTTGGCCTACCGCACGGTTCGGAACCCTTTCGTCCTCTTCGTCATCGTCCCGCCATTTCTCTTCATCATCCGGGAGCGCTTCATCACCTCCGGAGCTAAGGCCCGCGACCGGAACTCGGTCCGCTGGACCAACCTCGCCCTGATCCTGCTCTCCGCCGTCCTGATCGCGATCTTCGGCCTCGTTCCCTTTCTGCTTATCCAAGGAACCACCATCCTTGTGGCATCCGTCTCCGGCGTCTGGCTCTTCTACGTGCAGCATCAGTTTGAGGGCGTTTACTGGGAACGGGAAGCTGACTGGGACTTTACCGCCGCAGCGTTAGAGGGCAGCTCGTTCTACAAGCTGCCGAAGGTCCTCCAATGGTTCTCCGGAAACATCGGCTTCCACCACATTCACCACCTCAGCTCGCGCATCCCGAACTATAATCTGGAGAGTTGCCATAACTCGCACGAGATCTTCCAGAGCATCGAGCCCATTACCTTCCGGAAAGGGCTCCAATCCCTCACCTTCCGTCTCTGGGACGAAAAACAACGGAAGCTCGTCGGATTCAAAAACATCAGCAAGCCAGCGACTCAAGCCAGCTAGCCAAACTTCAGCGCGATCCCTGTCGGCTGCACCTCCATCCCGCCGAGAAAGCGGCTCGCAAGTGAGGGTTCCAGCGTATGGATCGGGTGCTTATCTAAAATCTGTGGCCCGAACAGATTGACGACTTGGCGGAAGGGCTCACTCAGGGCTGAGGAGAAATTATGAATATCCAGTTCCTCGACCACTGGCTCCTTTAAGAAAATCCCACGAGTTGTCGGGTCATAGCGCAAGCCACATGCAAGCTGACACGTTCCACCCGTGGTCAAACCAGCGAGATTTCCCAAAACAGAAATCCCGGAAAGCTGCCCGATCTGTGATCCGGCCGTCATCGCTGCAGTCAGGCCCAAGCGGACCTTATTTTGTTCAGGAACCATCGAGAACACCGGATTGGACAAGCTCATCTGGCCAGCGCTCTGGTAACTCCTGCTAAAAGGGAAAAGAGGCCCCAACTTCGCCAAGATGTGGCTTGTCGGAATGAAGAACTGATTTCGCAAAACCAGATCGGCCACCGTGCCACAGCCTGGAAGCATAATAGCAGGTGAAAATAAAGCGGCCTTGCGGAGAACTTCCCTTCGATTCATAAGGCCACCTTAAACGAAATCCCTAGAAAGCAAAGCCACGAAACACCGTCTTAGCCCCGCTTTCTCGGCTCAATCCGTGGTCTCCATTTCCTAGATTCCGCCATCCTTTCTCGCCGAATCAATCTGTAAGACACCCCCTTTAAAAGAAAGGGTTCCCCGAGGCAAAAGACCATCTACACTTGCCAAAGCGCGCGCCGCTCACCAAGGATTCCTCTAACCGCTAACACCACGTGAAAAAATACCTCCAAGCCTCCCTCGTCTCCGATGCCCTCTCGCTCGGCTCTCACTGGATTTATAACCAAGGAAAAATTGCCCGACTTTACCCCAACGGAGTTTCCCAATTTACCGACCCAGGAAGTAATTATCACCCAAACCGGACCGCTGGCCAACTCACCCACTACGGCGACCAAACGCAATGGCTTGCCACTTCCATCGAAAAAAACAACGGCTTCAATCTACCAAAATGGACACAAGATTGGCTCGCGGAAACCAAGACATATGACGGATTTCTCGATGGAGCATCGAAAGAAACCCTCGCCAGCGAAGGGCAATCCCCCTCCGGCTCGAACGACCTCGCGGGTGCCTCACGCATCGCCCCTCTCCTCGATCTAGACCTCCCCCTTGAGGACCTCATCGTCGCCGCAAGAGCGCAGACCGAATTCACCCACGGCGACCTCGCCGTCAGTGACGTCGCCGAGTTCTTTGTCAGAGCGACGCGGGCCATCGAAACAGGAGCATCCTTTTTAGACGCCTTTCAAACGGCATCTGACACCAGCCATTCCAAGGCACTCAACTACGCAGACGCCCTGCAAAGCGCCCAAAATATCGGTGATGATCCCCTCGCTGTTTCTACAAGTCTTGGACTCACCTGCCATCTGCCCGAAGCCTTCCCACTCACCCTCTACCTCGCCCTCCGTCCTGGAGCATCCTTCCAATCAGCGATCAGTGAAAACGCCCTCTGCGGCGGTGACACCTCCGCCCGGGCCATGCTCCTCGCCCTCCTCTTCGCCGCCCGCGACGGAGAGGTCGGTGCCTCATTAGCCTCTGGCTTAAAGGGCCCCTCGACAAGCCCCGCCACCGAAACTCTCACCGCGCTCAAACCAGGCGCAAACCCGCTCCAGATCGGCCACCTTGCCGGCATCCTCGACATGCCAGAGGGCACACCCGTAGCCTTCGCCATCTTCGCCCACTGCTTCACCTGCGGGAAAGACTTCCTTCCCGGAACCCGTGTTTCACGCGGACTCGCTGCGAAAGGAATCGCCACCCTCCGCATCGACTTCGCAGGCCTCGGCAAATCCTCCGGTAAATTCGCCGACTCCTCATTCCTCACCAACGTTGACGATCTCTTCGCCGCCGCCGATTGGCTCCGCACCCATCACCAAGCCCCCTCGCTCCTCGTCGGTCACTCCCTCGGAGGAGCCGCCGTCCTTGCCGCCGCTGGTAAGATCGACGAAATCAAAGCCGTCGCCACCATCGGCGCTCCCGCTGAGCCGCAGCATGTCCAGCACCTCTTCGAGGCCGCCATCCCCGAAATTGAAAAATCGGGCGAAGCGGAAGTCAAATTCGCCGGGCGCTCGTTCCGCATTGGTAAAAAATTCCTCGATGATTTCCAACAACATCAACAGCTCGAAACCCTCCAAAAACTCCGCAACGTCGAGACTCTCATCCTCCACTCGCCCACCGACCAAACCGTCGGTATCGAGAATGCCGGGCTCATTTACTCGGCCCTCCACCACCCCAAATCCTTCATCTCCCTCTCCGGTGCCGATCACCTCCTCACCCAACCCGCCGACGCCCAATACGTCGTCGACCTCATCAGCACCTGGTCCAGCCGCGCATTAACCCGGGCCAATTCGTAAACTCACTCCCCCCCTTAAACTGAACCCAACCTCGAGCCTCGGCTCGGGGTTTTTTTTTCAGAATCTCAAGAGTTCATCGTCTGCTGGAGCTTGGTTCTGACCAGAACGCTCCCCCCACGGGAGATTAAAATCACGTTCTCATCACCTCCGAGAATGTCGAGGGCGCGGGCCTCCAAGGCAGCGGGATTTATTCTCACCAATCCCGAATTCTTCTTCACCGACACTTCTGTTCTCAGCCCCAAAGCCTTCTACCGTCTCGACGACGACCTTTGAGCCCACGGAGCTACCGTGCCTGCGGCGGTAGAATAAACCGCTGCCCCAGCGCCACGCACCCTAGCAACCCCGCATCATCGCCGAGACTCGGAGGCACGATGAATGAACCTAGGTCACCGCGTAACTCCTCATAGGCGAGGTAACCGTTGAGAAGCTCTGCCAACCGTGCTCTCACTAGCGAGAAGAGCTGCGCTTGGTGCATCACCCCGCCACCCAGAATAATCCGCTCCGGCGGCGCGATCATCAGGACATTCAAGCATGCTTGGGCGAGGTAATCCGCCTCGATTTCCCAAGCGACATGATCCGGGCTCCACTCCTCCGCACCCTTCTTCCAACGCTCCTCCAAAGCCGGACCACTTGCCAATCCCTCTAAACAATCTTGATGAAAAGGACAACACCCCGCGTAGCCATCCTCAGCATGCCGACTCACCCGCATGTGACCCATCTCGGGATGCCCCACTCCGTGAACAAGCTCGCCATTGATTAAAATCCCCCCGCCAATTCCAGTCCCCACCGTAAAGTAAGCGGCATTCTCCAGCCCCTGCGCCGCCCCCCAAGTCGCCTCGCCAAAGAGCGCGGCATTCACATCTGTCTCGAACACCGCCGGCACTCCGCCGAGAACTCTCCGCAGCGGCCCCAGTAAATCAGTCCCCGCCCAACCAGCCTTTGGCGTCTCCAAAATACATCCATAGGTCGGCGATTTCTCATTAAGATCCGCAGGGCCAAAGGTCCCCACCGCCAGCGCATCCACCTCGCCATACTCTCCCACGGCTATTTTAAAAAACTCCACCAAGCGCCCCATCGTCTCCTCAGGGTTTGTCGTAGCGATCTTCTCTCGGGCTAAGATCCCATCCGGCCCCGTCGCCAAACCCGCGACCATCTTTGTTCCACCAGCTTCCAGCGTCGCGATCAAAGGGGGCTTCTTCATGGCACAAGGTCTACCAATCCCCACCCCTTCCCGCAATCGCCGATCAGCCCCCCTCTTTGACATCTTAATCCTTGAACTACCTTTGCTAAGAAGAGACTTGTCAGACCCTATAATCCACGGTAGGGAACTCCCCGTGGCTGACTTTCGATTTGAAAACCTAGAGGTATGGAAAATGGCAACCGAGATCGGGCATCGTATTGCCGACCTCGCCGATGGCATTGACACTCAGGGAAAAACAACCTTCGCAACCCGTCTGCGTGAATGCAGTTGGCAGATCTCTGGTATCCTCGCAGATGGCAGCAGCTGTCCGACCAAAGTTGAATTCGCCGACTTCGTAGGCCGCGCTCGTGGAGCAACCCTCGAAATCGCAAACCTCATCATCTTCTTCGGCGAGCGCGAACTCATCACAGAAGTTGAAGAAGCCGCCATCGTCAACATGCTGAAGCGTGAGTCTAAAATGCTCGATAACTTCCGCCAAAGCCTCGAACGCGCTGACCCGCGCGCCGATCACCGCAGCGAACCACGGACCGATCAACGCTCCGAGACTCCCGCCGCCGTCTAGGCCATCGGGCCATCGGGCCATCGGGCCCATCACCGGCGGCTCTAAAAATAAGATTTCGCAAATCCTTAGGGCTCGGACTGACCGACAGCGCTAGCCCTGCGCCAGCTCATCCCGCAAGGCGACAACTCCTTCATGGGAGTTCACGTAAGAGCGCAAATTCTACCGACGGGTCACGGAACACCTGCCCACTCGTAGAAGCGCGAGCGATGAAATGGCAAGGCATGACGAAGGCGTGGTATAACGTCACGGGAGGGTGCCCCTCATCATCATCAAAAAATGACCGCACCTTCGTGGATTTCTAGGTAGCTCTATCCATGGCCCCCTTCTCTCAAAACGCGCCCCCCATCTCAGAAACAGACCGCTGCAGCTGCTCAAATTGATACTCCACATCAGGCACATTCGTTTTCCAATTTTCCGTCCCGAAATCCTCAATCTCAAAACCCAACTTCGAGACCGCCACCTTAACCTCCCGAAACTCCGTATCAATCTCAGCAATCTTCGCCTCCAACTTTCGGACCTTCACCGCCAACCGGCCCCTCTCCTTCGCCCTCGACTCCTCACAAGCAAGTAAAGCCGAACTCATCACCACCAAAACAGCCGCCCTCATTCTATTAAAATTCATCGTTTCCACTGCCATCCGAGTCCGCTGAATTACGTCCACCCTAGCTCACCATCCCTAACAGGGCGGGAACCCAAGTCAAACTCTCGGAACTCGGCCGCCGCCATTAACAGGACATTCCCCCTGTGATTATTTTTCAGACAACTTCCTATTAGTCGCCAAAACACCCTCTAAAACACCACTTTTGGCGAGTAATAATCAATCCTCGATGACTTCACGAAAGAGGTCATCGAGCTCGACTTCTTGCTGAACCAAGACGCCCTGGTAGTCATTTCTCTTCAAACCAGAAGCCGTAATAAAGGTGAGGAAGAGCGCTTTCCGTCCACCCAACTCCGACTGAAAAACATCCAGCTTGTTTTGGAGTTCCGCCGCGTATCGTTTATCGATCCCGAATGGCGTTGCTGAGAATTTGATCTCACAGAGATGGATGACCCCATCGGCACGATCGATCACGAGGTCAATTTGAGCACCCTGCACAGACTTCCCTTTCCCCTCTTTCCGAAAGGTCGAGACCTCCGTGCTAACCGCCGCGACCCCTAAGGCAGCTTTGATCTCAGGGATATGGCGATGACATAACGACTCAAAAGCGTAGCCACTCCAGGCCTTCCATTTCGCGTTCCCCACCACCTTCTGCCAGCTCTGCTTCCGGCGTTTCGCGGGCTCAATCCAGGTCAGGTAAAAGTGCGAATACTCATCGATGAGCCGATAGTGAATGTCCTTCTTCCTCATCCCATAGGGCAAGGTCCCTGCAATAAATCCGGATTCCTCTAACTCACGCAGAACCGAGGTCAGACCGCCTCCAGAAGCGAGCGAGGTCGCTTTGACAATCTCGCCACGTGTTAAGCCAGTTCGTTTTTTGGCCAGCGCGCGCACCACCTCGACATGCTTATCCGCGTGCGCAAAAAGCGAGTGGTAGAGCTTATCAAACTCATCCCGTAGCAAGCTGCTCTTTCGGAAACACAAATCCTCAATGATTTGTTCAACCGACCTCCCCTTTTGCACTTCATTCAAATAATGAGGAATCCCACCCGTCACCATCGCCACTTCCGCCACCTGCTTGCGCGTCAGTTTGATCCCGCGCATTCGCAGAAAGCTCTCGATCTCCGCGAGCGAAAACGGCTCCAGATTTAGACGCGCCGTCACCCGATTATGCAACCCGCCACGGTCGAAAAGGAGCCGCCGGATCATCCACGTCGCCGCCGATCCACAGACCACCAAAATCACATCCTTCTGCTGCGAGGCCCATTCATTCCAAAAATGCCCCAAAGCAGAAAGGAAGCGTGAACGATGAGTATCAAGCCACGGAAGTTCATCGAAGAAGATGACGCGTCGCGCATTCTTACGGCGACTCTTTGGCATCCCCTCCAGACAATCCCTCAGCTGTGAAAACGCCTC
>JALZWJ010000283.1 GCA_023300065.1 Akkermansiaceae bacterium | reverse complement strand
GGAGGGCTTAGAACCCGCCAAAGATCGTCTGGAGATTCCGGACGATCCCTACGGTGGAAGCCGTATTACGGATCGTGTTGGTCACATTGCCAACTCCCTGAGTGCTCGGGGCACTTGGCGCAGTGCCGGCAATCTCTTGTGCTTTTCTGAAAATCGCGTCTTCAGTAGGGGAGATGATGCCGTTCCCATCAGAATCCGCTTGGACTAATGTGGGCGCGGATACGGAAGATGAGCAGCTCGGGAGTAAGGGTAAAACGGCGATACAACAGAGGAGAACGACTTTTGACATAAGGCTAAGTGAGCAGAATTTCACGAAATCTCAACTGAAATGAAAATCAGCTCATAAGAAGAGGTCCTTAAAAACCCTCAACGGATGATCCGAAGAGGGCTGAAAGAAAAATAAGTTGAAGGTCTTCTTACTCGTCCAAATCAAAAGCGGTGTGGACGACCCGTGCGGCCTCCTCGATTTGATCTTCTTCGACCGTGACTGAGATTTTAATCTCGGAGGTCGAAATCATCCCGATGTTAATCTTGGCCTCGCCAAGGGCCTCAAACATCTTGGCAGCCACTCCTGAGTGGCTCCGCATGCCGATCCCTACGCAGGAAAGCTTACCAATCCCAGCTTCTGTCTCAATCCCAGCACTCCCGCCAAGTTCAGTGAGAATTGGTTTTAGGGCCTTCTGAGCACGACCGAGATCGCTGGTGTGCATCGTGAAGGAATGTCGGGCAAGGTGATCGCTCGCAATGTTTGAGACGATCATATCGATGTTCACCTCGGCAGCAGCGAGAGCTCCTAAGATGCTCCCAGACATGCCGGGGGTATCGGGAATCCCGGTGATGGTGACTCGGGCTTGGGAGCGCTCGATCGAGACTCCGCGGATGACGACTGATTCCATAGCTTCGTGTTCTTCGGTGACGATGGTCCCCGGGTTGTTATTGAGTGATGATTTGACTTCGAATTTTACGCCATACTTCTTGGCGAATTCGACCGATCGGGATTGCATGACCTTCGTGCCCACCGAGGCGAGTTCGAGAAGTTCATCATAAGAAATCTCAGGCAGCTTGCGGGCCTTTTTTACGACGCGAGGGTCGGCGGTGTAAACGCCATCGACATCGGTGAGGATCTGGCAGAGGTCTGCTTTGATCGATGACGCGACGGCAATCGCAGAGAGATCAGAGCCTCCCCGACCGAGGGTGTGGATCATGCCGTCCTCCGTTATGCCTTGGAAACCGGCCACAATCACGGTCCGGTCTTCTTCTAAAAAACGATCCACCATGGTTGGTTCGATCCGCTCGATCCGCCCACGAGTGTGGGACCCGCTGGTGACGATACCCGCTTGGCGGCCGGTCGCAGAAACAGCATCGATCCCCATCTCATTAAGCGCGATAGAAAGAAGCGCGATGGACTGCTGCTCACCCGAAGAGAGGAGGACATCAAGCTCACGCTCAGTCGGTTCATCCGAGAGTTCGTTGGCGAGCGAGATCAACTTATCAGTGACGCCTCCCATCGCCGAGATCACCGCGACGACTTGATTCCCTTTATCGCGCTCAGTCTTGATGCGTTGGGCAACGTTTCGGATACGGTCGATCGAGCCGACCGAGGTTCCGCCGTATTTCTGGACAATGAGAGCCATGGAGAGGTGTTCTTTAGTAACAACAGGGGATTTAGGCAAGCTTGAGCCGAGTCAAAAAAAAAGTAGGCTTCTGGGGATTCCCAAGAAGCCTACTTTGGTTGAGTGATTCTCGGCGCTTTCTGCCGGAGGAAACAAGATCCTAAAACGGGATATCGTCTTCGCTGACTTCCGTCTCGTTATCGAAGGAGTTATCGAACGAGCTAGGGGGTGGGTCCGAAGGTGCCGCGCCGGGACCTCCGCCAGGGTTACCGCCGCCTTGACCACCGCCGGAGGACTCGATTTTCCAAGCGTTGAGGTTCACGTAGTAGCGGTCTTTGTATTCGTTGCCACGGACGTCGAAGGTGACCTTGAGTTCGTCGCCGATGCTCAGGGTGTTGAGCTGGTCGATCTTGTCGCGGACGGTTTCGAATTTCACCATCTGGGGGTATTTTCCATCTGGGACTTCGATCACGAATTCACGTTTCGTGAATCCGCTGGCGAAGGTTTGCAGGTCTTCGAGGACTTTGAGAGTGCCGGTGAGTTCAAATGAGGTGGCCATGTTTTCTGGGAATAGATGTTGTTATTTAAAGTGTCGTTTGATGGTGAAGTCTTCTTGCTCCCAAATCAATTTTGACTTGGGGAAGAGGTCTTCGTATTCAGGAAAGTAAGTGTCGCCCTCGTGTGATTTGTTCACGTGGGTGATGATGATGTCCGTCAGGAGGGGGATGAAAAAGCGGTAGATTTGCTCTCCGCCGATGATGAAAACTTGCTGGTCGATGAGAGAAAACTCTCTCAGCTCCTGGGGCTGGTGAATGCTCTCCACCCCATCGTGATGCCAGGCTGGATCACGGGTGATGACGATGTTTTGGCGCTTCGGGAGCGGTCTGCCAATCGAATCAAAGGTCTTGCGGCCCATGATAATCGGCGAGCCCATGGTGATTTCTTTAAAGCGTGGTAAGTCGCCAGGCAAGTGCCATAACAGTTCGTTGTTATGCCCCATTTCACC
>JALZWJ010000282.1 GCA_023300065.1 Akkermansiaceae bacterium | reverse complement strand
CCTCTCTCTTGCTAGCTTTAGCTACGCTCACGATGGAGGGGAGCCCACCGCTGTTGAAAAACCTGACATGTCCCCTGCCGAAGGCGCGGTTTCACTCTTCGATGGCGAGACGCTCGCTCAATGGAAACCTAAAACGGGGGATGAAGCCTTTTGGTCCGTCAAAGACGGTGAAATTCGCGGAGGAAGCCTTGAGACAAATGTGCCACGTAACGTCTGGCTCGTTTCTGATAAAAACTACGAAAACTTCGAACTCACCTTTGCGATAAAGTTCACTGATGGTGGCGGCCCCGGCTTAAAAAATTCTGGAATTCAAGTGCGTAGTCAGCTCCAGAAAAAAGGCGTTTGTGGTTATCAGATTGATGCCGGTCCAACCCCTGATGACAAAAATATCAATGACGGACTCGGTTACTGGGGAAACATCTGGGATGAGCACCGCCGTGGCGCTCTCGTCGTCGCAGAACACCAAGAAGAACTCATGGCCAGCATCAAGCAATTCGACGGCTGGAACCAATACAAGATCATCTGTAGTGGCTCGAATATTAAAACTTGGATTAACGGCATCCTAGCCCACGACTACACCGAACAAAGTTTGCAAATCGCAGCTGATGGCATTCTTGCCCTGCAAGCTCACAGCGGAGGCAAATTCCTCGTGCATTTTAAAGACCTCACCGTCAAAGAACTCCCTGCGACTGCGGGTTCTTCTAAATGGACCGACAAAGGGATTATTAAAAGCCGCGTCAAAAAGAAGAAGGCGACAAAGCCGGCTAAAAAATAATCCCCCTGTTCGTCTTTGCAGGAAATCACTGGCACTGACACACCCCCTTGAGCTGGTGGGATTACTCGCTCAAAGGAGAGCATGGCAGGCTCAAAGCCTTCCGCGATCTCAGCGGTAGGATCCAGGATCGAGGATCCAAGATTGATTGGCGGAGCTCCGCTTTATCGTCTCCCAAGAACTCTACGGTCATAAAAACGATCCAAACGAGTGGACCAACCTCGCAAAAGATCCCGCATCCGCCGTCGTCCTAAAAGATCTAAAACAGCAGCTCTCTGAGCTCCACCGTGAGTGAGAAATCTCACTCCTCTTTCGCGCGGCGCAGCCCAACCTTCGATAGATCAATCGGGATAATGCCCATCTTGAGGGCAGGTGACTCCGGCCTAAATCGAAAGTCCCCCTTCGCGGGATCCATGAAGAGAGGGTCACCCGCGCTACTCTTCTGGTCCACACCACCCTCGTGCTGCTTTGCTAACATCGCTTTTCCGAGCGAGGGATCAGCAGCGCAAAAATAGATGTTCGAATCGGTCTCGGCGTCTTTTGAAAATGCAATCTCTCTCCCTCGTCGATCTTCCGTGACGCGCCCGTTCTTTGGAGGCAGCTCATCGATGAAAGTGCAGTCCTTTGAGGACGAATAGAAGACGTTCCGCTGGATCGTAGCTCCCATCATCGGCCCTTCACGAACTGCGAGATAATAGCCACGAGGCGGAGCGATGATGTCTGCTACGATGTTATTCTCACAGCGGTTGTTCAACTTCAGAATGATCCCCTGCGACATGCAGCGATAGATCAGGTTCTCCGAAATCAGCGTATCCTCCTGCCCGCCATCTGTCCGAATCGCGCACTGCATCTTGGTAGGGGCGACGAGGTCATGGATGTAGTTCCGGCGAATGACATTCCCCCCCCCTGCCCCACGAATGTAGATCGCATTTCCATCGGCCATCATCTCCATTACATGGTGGATCTCATTCAGCTCGATCACATTATCGTGAGTATGAAGGTAAGGTAGAATGTCTTTCCGCTGAGGTTTTTTGGGCAAGTCTCCGATCTCATGTCGTCGGAGCGTACGGCCCAATTCCCTCCCTCTCTTTGTGAAAAAGTCAGTCATGCATCCGGAGATAATGATCCCAGTGTAGGGCGTGTGGTGGATGAGATTATTCGCGATCCGATTCTCCCCGCTCTGCCACACCATGATACCGGGTGAGTGGGAATAGATCCGCCCCGTGTGGTGAATGTGGTTGTTGTAGACCAGGTTCTCACGATTCACATCCTTCGTTCCCGGGCCATATCCGCAGAGCAGGATCCCGGCCCCGCCAAGCTGCTTGATGTGATTTCCTGAGATTCTATTCTTCTGCGCGTAGAGGTCTAGGCGGATCGCCCCGCTCCCACTGTGGGCAAAGTGACATTGCTCAATCGCACAATTCTCAGTGCCTCGGAAACGGACCAGCGCACTCGCTTTATCAAACATCTCCCAATCGTGCTGCAGACCAGCATCATCCGTGGCGAGTTGATACCGCTCTCCATGCATAAAGGTGAGGCCACGAAACCTTAGATTTCTGACCGGGAGATCCTTTGGCCCCTTCTGATCGATCTCCCCTTCCAATCGGATGAACTCCGTCAACTGGGGAGCCTTCACCGCCGAATCATTACGAGGCCAAAGGTAGACCTTCCCCTCCTTTGTGTTCAAGGCCCACTCGCCGGGTTCATCGAGTTCCTCCAGCACGTTCTCAACCCAGCAAGACGGAGTCGTCTTGAGGAAATGAAGCGGGTTCATCGCATAAGTGGCATCGATCGAGGTCTGCGCCATCTGCTGCCCTTCATCCACAGAACTCAAGGGGAGGACATTCAGAATCCAGGCATGGTGAGGACGGACGAGAACTTCCACATCGCTCAAATTGGCCCAATTCTTGATCTGCCCTTTTGGGAAAAAAAGCGTATCACGCTTACCATCCTTCACCGGAATAAAGCCAGCAGAGCGAGCGCGAGGGAGAAGGCCCTCAGCATCGTAGAGTGTAAAAAAATGATCGGAGACATCCGCCACCTGGACTTTCCCCTGAGCACTGTCAGAAAGTCCTATCGGCCTGTCGCTTGGTTTCTTCCAGCCGCTGATTTCTTTTCCTGAGCTAAAAATCGGAGTCTCGCCGGGAAAAGCCGCATAAGTAATCATCGCTTCACCTTCCCCTGAATCAGAGCGGTCAAAAACCACCGTCTTCTTCAGCTCATAATCTCCCCCACGAATCAGGACGAGCACATCGCTATCACGCCTCTTCAGCTCCCGCACCGCATCACGTGCCCGCTCCAACGTCGCAAAAGGACCATCCGTCCCACTTGAGTTTGGCGAGGGGAGAGCACCCGTCCAGTCATCGGATCCCTCAGGCGAAAGATAGAAATCGGCGGACGCACGGCAGAGCCCTGCCGAAAACACTACCTCTAGGAGAAGCATCACAAGGGTCTTCATTTTTTCCAAAGCTGAATTTTATCAAAGTCGTTTTTCTGGTCCGGCCCCTTCGTGCTCCGACCTCGCTTTACATCAAGTTGCAATTGCGCGAGTAACTTCGCAGCCACCTCAGGCTGAGTGTCGTAGAGATTCTTGGTCTCACCTGGGTCCGCTGTCATGTCGTAAAGTTGTGCTTTGAGACTGCCTTCTTTCACTTGTTTTTCGGTTGGGCTGGTCCAGCCACCCGAGCCTTTTGCGAGGAGGAGCTTCCACTTTCCTTCGCGGTAGGCGAAGTGACCCGAAATGGAATGATGCACGATGCCGGCACGCTCGGTCTGAGTGGCCTCGCCCTTCAGCGCTGGTAAAAAACTGACGCTATCCTCGCCCCCATTTTCTGGGAGAGTGGCGCCGGCCACTTCCGCACAAGTCGCGATCAAGTCTGTGAGGCAGACGAGGGCATCGCTTTTGCTTCCCGCCCTCACGGCAGCGGGCCAGCGGACGATGAAGGGGACGCGGTGGCCGCCGTCCCATAAGTCAGCTTTGGAGCCACGGAGGTGGGCGCTGGCGAAGTGGCCGTTCTTTTCGAGATTTTTGAAATTGGCGGCGCGGGAGCAACCGTTATCGCTGCTGACGATCACGAGGGTGTTTTCTTTGAGTCCGGCGGTGTCTACGGCATCAATGATTTGGCCGATGATGGCATCGGTTTGCATTTGGAAGTCGCCATATTTTCCGATCCCACTTTTCCCGATCCATTCCTTACTTGGAACGATCGGAGTGTGGGGAGACGTGAGAGGAACGTAGACGAAAAAGGGAGCATCCGCTTTTTGCTTCGCAATGTAATCGGCTGCTTTCTGACCGATCTCGGGAAGAATTTCAGACCTCACAAATCCTTTCGCTGTTGCTTTTCCGTCGTCTGGAATTTCGCCAAGGATCCGGTCATTCTCGATCCAAGCGTAGGGAGCCATATCTAAGGAGGCAGAGATACCGTAGAAGTAGTCAAAGCCGCGAGTAGTCGGGCCATCTTTGATTTCTCCATCCCAAACGATGTTGAGCTTCTTAGGCTTTCGCCCCTTTGGAAGAACGCCGTCGGTGGTAGGAAGGGTCATTCCGAGGTGCCACTTTCCGACGATCGCGGTATGATACCCTGCCTTCTTTAGAAGCCCCGGGACGGTGAGACGCTCGGGCGCGATGAGGGCTTCACTGTATCCCCAGAGCACCATGTGCTGCAGGTGGGTGCGCCAGATCGGAAG
>JALZWJ010000281.1 GCA_023300065.1 Akkermansiaceae bacterium | reverse complement strand
GCGGTTGAGTTCGTATTTTATGCCCTCGGGGAAAAAACGGGCGGATCGGAAGACGCGGGCCTTGATTGACTCGATCTGTGATTTTGAGGTGCACGAGGTTCGCAATGAGCAGGAGGCGCTTCTGTTGGAGGGGAAATTGATCAAGCAATACCGGCCTCGTTACAATGTGGCTTTGCGGGATGATAAGAGGTTTCTCTTAGTGAAAGTGAACTTGGATGATCCCTGGCCGAAGTTTAGCACGACGAGATTAAAGAAGGGTGATGGGGCCAGATACTTCGGTCCGTTCGCGCATTCCGGCGCGGTGCGGGCGACGGTGACATGGCTGAATAAGGAATTTGGGCTGCGGCATTGCCGGCCTCGTAACCCGGGTGAGCAGGACTATAAGCACTGTAATGCGGATATTATCCGGAATTGTATGGCCCCGTGTGTCGGGAAGGTGGAGCGGGAGGGCTACATGGAACAGATTGAGCAGGCCTGTGATTTGTTAAGCGGGAAGGGGCGGCGTGAGAGGTTTAAAAGCCTACGTGCGGAGATGGAGCAGGCCGCGATGAAACAGAACTTCGAGCAGGCGGCGAGGCTGCGGGATGTGATTGTGAATTTGGAAAGAGCGCTGAGTCCGACCCGGCAATTTACGCGTGGCCGTGGCGTGCCGACCACGGTGCAGCCGACCGAGGATCTGGCGGAGCTGGGCGATTATCTTTCGCTCGATGGCCCGCCGACCATTATGGAGTGCTTCGATATTTCTAATATCTCCTCGACCCACATCGTGGCTTCCATGGTGCGGTTTAAGAATGGGCTCCCGGACAATCAGAACTATCGTCGTTACCGAATTAAGACGGTGGAGGGGCAGGATGATTTTGCCAGTATGGCGGAGGTGGTGCGCCGGAGGTATGGGCGAATTTTGAAAGAGAACATGGCGGCGAATCCAGAGATTGCGGAGGCCTCTCAAGAAAGCGCGGTGCAGACCTTGAGGAGGTTGGCGGCGGAGGGGAAGAGCCCGATTACTCTGCCGGATTTGGTGATCGTGGATGGGGGAAAGGGGCAGCTCAGTGTCTCGGTCACAGAGCTACAGCGGCTGGGGTTGGAAGGGCTCCCTATTTGTGGCTTGGCGAAGCAGCGGGAGGAGATCTTTTTTCCGGGTGAGAGTGAGCCGGTGCTGATCCCGCATGATAAGGGATCGCTCAAGTTAATGCAGCGGATCCGGGATGAGGCGCACCGCTTTGCGAATGGGTATAATGAACTGCTTTTGAGGAAACGGGTGAAGGAAAGCATGCTCGATGATTGCCCCGGAGTCTCGCCCGCGAAGAAGAAGGCATTGTTAAAGAGATTTGGATCAGTCGCGCGGATTAAGGAGGCGACGGTGGAACAAATCGCGGAGATGACGGGTTTTTCGGCGAAGTCGGGAGAGGTGATTTTGCAGTTTTTGAAGGGAAGTGAGGGCAAATAGGGTGTTCTGTTGGAGTCCCGGCGAGACGTGTTTCAGCGGCTCGGTAAACGGTGAGGAGCAGGTGCGTAAGCTGAAGGTCGTGCTCGATTTTTTAAAGGAAGGTCGGAGGTGCGAGGTTGCCCTTATTTCTAGTTAGGGGATCCTGAGCGTGATCGCCCTGAGCCATGCGTCCGTCTTTCGTGCTGGCCGTTGGGGGATTTTAGCCTTCACTGAACAGAATGAAATTCATTCAGATTGTTCTGCTCCCATTCTTGGCTCTCTCATGTTGCTTTGCTGAGGAGGATCCGAAGGTGGAGAAGAAGCCGGTGATGATTGTTGCGGAGGATGGTTTCCCGGCCGGGAGTGCCACTGCCGAGGGCGCGGCTTGTGACCTGGCACGCGCGTTTATGGAGAAGGACGCTAAGCTATTTCTTAAGACCTGTATCCCGCCCTTTGGTGGGGGTGAGAACCGCAAAAAGTATGAGGCGTTTTTGAAGAAGGTCGCGGAAGGAATGGAGATTGAAGCAAATAAAAAGACGCCATCAGCTGGGGGCCCGAAGAAACTCGATAAGCTCTTTGCGGCCCGCCATCTCAGTCTGAATGGCCCATCGTCAGCGGGGTATGCGTTTCACGGTTTCCACGATATTATGTTCGTCGATGTCAGGGTCGAGCTCGTCTCTGGGAAGAAGCATCAGAACCGGACGATGGTGATCAAGACGAAAGAGGGCCAGTGGTTTGTCCATCCCGCTCCACGCACCGCTGGGTTGTTGAGCACGGGGCTCAATGATGAGGATAAATCCACGATTGATTTTACGGAGGCCTACACCGTTTCGCCGGCGAAGCCTAAGTAGCTCTGAGATTACTGGGTAGGGTTCGCCTCGATGCGGTCGCTGGTGATGCGGACGATGACGGAGTATTCCGCGCCTTCTTGGCTAGTGCCGAGGAGGACAGAGTGGCCGTCTTCGGTGCGCCAGAGATGGGAGCCGAGGATGAGGCCGTCTTGAAGGTCATTGGAGCTGGGGTAGGGGGCTCCTTGGACGGCATCGCCGTGTAGGATGGTGAGGAGGTTGATGAGCTCGCTCCAGTTCGTCTGGAGTTTTCCGCTGTAGAAGCTGATGGGTTTGGCTTTGGTTCGGAGGGTGACTTCCTTGAGCTTCATGTTGTCATCCCAGTCGAAGTAGAGGTGGCAATGGAGGCCGCCGATGGTTTGTTTGGTGCGGAAGGTGCCATTGAGCCCGACTCGTGCGATCATGGCGGGGGGGATGGTGGATTCTACGATTTGGCTGGTGGTGAGTTTTTCAATGACTTCTTTGTGAACGTCGCCAAATTCGATGGTGTCAAAGGCGGCACCTTTTGGGGCGGGTCTGGTGGGTGTTTTTTTGCCGTCGTTACCGGTCGTGTTTTTCGCTTGAGGGGGGTGGTTTTCAAGCAACCATGCTTGGTCATCGGTGTGGAGTTTCTTGATGGCGAAGGTAAGGATACGGCCACCTTTTCTGAGGGTGACTTGTTTTCCATCGTTTGAGATGTAGTTGGCTTCGAAGGTTTTATCTCCGGCGGCGTTTTTCCAGTCTCGGGCGGAAAGGGGCGCGAGGGAGAGAATGAGGGTGGCTATCAGGGAAATTAGGCGCATCGTGTGAGAGATAGAACGGGTTAGGAAAGAGGTTTCTTAGCGGAAAAGTTCCATGAAAATGACTGATGAACAAGCTTGAGCATGAAAAGAGTCCTCGTTGGGTGAGTGATTTGGCGGTTGATGGCTCGGCGATCCAGACGTGGGGGAATGTGGTGAAGTTGTTCTTTGAGGGGGATGAAAGGGCGCTTGGAGGGGGGGAAGTATTTTAGTGTTGGATCCTAGAATGTGAAATCCGGGCACGAAAAAGCCGCCTTCTGGAGAAGGCGGCTTTTGGAAAGTTTTTGATCGAGGTTGCTTTGATTTATTTAAGCAACTCCGGTCAGTGGCTTAATACCGCTGTGTGCGGGAGTGGCCGAAGTAGGACTCGGCACCAAGCTCAGGTGGGAACTCGGAGAGACCATCACTGGGGTTCATTTCGATACGGTGGTCAGCACCGCAGCGAGTGTAAGGTGGTTTGAAGGTTCCGTGGAAAGTAGGGCAATGGAAGGTGACGAGCTCATAGAAGCCATAACCGATACGCTTGAAGGCGCGGCGGGTGCCGTCAACAACACCGTGAGACCAGCCAGCTTTGCTGCCGTCAACTCTGGTTTTGCGAACGATCTGCTCTGGGATTTCAACAACTCCATAGAGGATGTTGGAGATCGCGCGGCCAAGTTTGCGGGAAGATGTGTATTTAGCTCCTGGAGGGGCTTGGATGTCTGCTTGGACGGGGACGCCAAAGCCGAGTGCGAGTGTGATCAATAGGAGCTTTCTCATTACGTCTGCCATTTCACTGAAGTTCGTGGGCCTTGGCAATGGGAAAATGCCGTCTGAGGCTGAATTTCTTTAGCAAGGGGTTGGTTACGGGGTCTCTAGGGATTCGGAGTTGTCTTAGGTGTCTAAATCATTAGAGTGGTGGACGTTCTCATGATTTGGAAATCGTCACCCCCCCGTTTGGTTTTAAAATGTGCTTTTCTTGCTGTCGTCTGTCTGACGTCGGTCACTCCGCTGGCGCAGGCGGGGGAGAGCTATATTGCGGTAGAGTCATACACTGGTAAGATCTTGCTAGAGCTGGATGCTGATAAGAAACGCCCGGTGGCGAGTTTGACGAAAGTTGCGACGGCGATGGTGGTGCTGGATTGGGCGAAGCTGAGTCAGACGAGTCTGGCCGAAATGGCGGTGGTGCCAGGGGCAGTGGCAACGTTGGGGGGCTCTAATCCGATGGGCTTGATCCCGGGGGACCAAATTTCACTCCGTGAGGCAATGTATTCGATGCTTTTAGGCTCTGATAATGTGGCGGCTTATACTCTTGCGGAGCATGCCGGGCGCTCGATCCAAAGCCGTTCTGGCGGGCGTTCTGCGCAAGGTGCTTTCGTGGCTCAGATGAATCAATTGGCGAATGCCCTGGGGATGACGCGGACGAAGTTCGCGAACCCGCATGGGATGGATCAGGCAAGCGGGCGGGGTTCCTCGACGGCGCGGGATATGGCGCGGCTTTGCATTTATGCGATGCGTGATACGGGTTTTCAGTTTTATGTGAAGCAGGCTCAGCGGACTGTCTCGTGTTATCGGGCGGGACAAAAACGGTCCTTTAAAGTAGGGAACCTGCACGTGCTTGTAGGGAAGGGTGGCGTGAATGGCATCAAGAGCGGGTATACGGTATTGGCGGGTCCTTGCTCGGCTACGAGTGCTGAGAAGAAAGCGAT
>JALZWJ010000280.1 GCA_023300065.1 Akkermansiaceae bacterium | reverse complement strand
TACCTCGCCTCACAAGCGCCGGGGCTACCGATCATGTCGAAGTATGCCGTCCTCGCCGGTGCCGTCACAGGTGGTGGTCTGACCGTCATCGCGAACGCGCCAAACCCTGCGGGCCAATCCCTCCTCGGGCGTTTCTTCAAAGGAGGCGTCTCGCCCCTCGGCCTTGCGAAGTCTGCCCTCATTCCTACGGTCATCATGGGAGCCTGCTTCATGCTCTTTAAGACCTCCGGAATGTATGAGGATCCAATGCCAGCCGATCAATCTGAGCCAAGCACGGAAGAGCCTGCTCAAGCCGTTAGCCACTAATGTTTACGGGACTTGTAGAGGCAACGGGACGGGTGATTTCTCTCACTCGCACGGATGATGGCGAGCAGGCCAGCCTGGTGCTCGACATTCCTTTTTCCGATGAGTTAGCCCTCGGTGACTCCGTGGCGACCAATGGTTGCTGCCTCACCGTGGCGAACCTCGATGGGCAAGTGAGTTTCGACCTCCTCGGGCAGACGCTTAAGGTGACCTCCCTGGGAGGCCTGACAGCAGGTAGCCTGGTCAATCTAGAACGCGCCCTCGCGATGGGTGACCGCCTCGGCGGGCACTTTGTGCAAGGCCATGTCGATGATACCGGGACCATCGCAG
The DNA here is from genome assembly GCA_023300065.1 of Akkermansiaceae bacterium. Lineage (GTDB taxonomy): Bacteria > Verrucomicrobiota > Verrucomicrobiia > Verrucomicrobiales > Akkermansiaceae > SW10. Next base: position 2,189 of record JALZWJ010000280.1, on the reverse strand, counting down.
ACCTTTCCCCGCAGGGGCAGGACTACCGGCTTGAAGTCACCCTGCCCGCCACCGTCCACGCGCTGTGCATCGATAAGGGCTCGCTTTGCATCGATGGCATCTCACTCACGATCGCGGAGCTCACGGACCAGTCAGCGGTCTTCTGGATCACTCCACACACCCTAAAAGCGACGCACCTCGGTGAGGCTAAGATCGGCCAGACCGTAAATCTTGAGGCCGACCTCCTAGCGAAGTATGTGCAGAAGCTCCTACCTTCCAGCCGAGGATCGCTTCCAGCTAAAACGATTTAGGTGAATTGAGTTCATCACCACAAAGTAACCAAGGTCCGCTTTCTCTGGTCACTCTCCAAGCTTCCCGAGCTTAAACGCCCATCCAAAAAAAAGAGCCCGAAGCGGAGATCCGCATCGAGCCCTTAAAAAGAATTTCTAGACGATTAGTCTAAGTCTGAGAGGTAACGCTCAGCCTCGATCGCAGCGGCGCAGCCTTGTCCGGCGGCGGTGATCGCTTGACGGTAAACGTGGTCGGCGACATCACCCGCGGCGTAGAGGCCAGGAGTCTTGGTGCCGGTGCCGCGCGGGGCTTGGTCGATGTAGCCATTCTCATCGAGGTCGACGAGATCGCCTACGAACTGGGAGTTTGGCACGTGCCCGATGGCCACGAAGACGCATTTCACTTCAAGCTCGGACTTATCGCCAGTCTTCAAGTTCTCAAGTGTGACGGCGCGGACTTCTCCTTCGTCATCAGTGAGATACTCGCTGATGCCAGAGTCCCAGACGGGCTCGACCTTGTCATTCGCCAACACGCGGTCAGCCATGATCTTAGAAGCGCGGAGTTCATCGCGGCGGTGCACGAGGTAGACCTTAGAAGCAAAACGGGTCAAAAAGTTGGCTTCCTCACAAGCAGAGTCACCTCCACCGACGACGGCGACGGGGACATCACGGTAGAAAGCGCCATCACAAGTCGCACACGAAGTGACTCCATGACCGACGAGGTCCATCTCACCTTCGATGCCGAGGTAGCGTGGCGCGGCTCCGGTAGCGATGATGACCGTCTTTGATTGAATTGTTCCCTCCGCAGTGGTGAGGGTGAAAGTGCCGTCATCGTTTTTCGCGATTTCGTCCACCTTCTTATACTCGACGCGTGCGCCAAATTTCTCAGCTTGCTGCTGCATGCGGCCCATCAGCTCTGGCCCCATCACGCCTTCAGGGAAGCCTGGGAAGTTCTCGACCTCCGTAGTGGTGGTCAGCTGCCCACCGAGCTGAGTTCCCGAAAGAACCAAGGGCTCAAGATTTGCTCGGCCAGTGTAAACAGCGGCGGTCCATCCGGCGCAGCCGGTTCCGATAATAACAACGTTTTCCATGATTTTAATGAGAGGTGATTGAGTAGATTTGATTCCCTAGAAAATAGATTTAAGCAGGAGCGCCGATAACTTCAGGAGGCACCGTGCCATCATCCTTCGCCTGTTTTTCTTCAGGAGCATCCGTTTCCTTCTCCATTTTCAGGTCGTCAGGGATTTCGGGTGGCTCAGGTGGTTTTGGTGGATTCTTCATTTCACCGTGTTCCATGAAGTCTTTGATGTGATTTGCATCGAGAGTCTCGAACTCGAGGAGAGCCTCAGAGATTTTGTCGAGAAGCTCGCGGTTCTCATTGAGAAGGCGCTCGGCTTCCTTGTAAGCGTGGTCGATGAATTCCTTAATCTCGGCATCGATTTTTTGCGCGGTGCCCTCAGAATAATTTTTACCGGGGCCAGACATGAAGCCGCCACCCTCTCCGCCATCGCCGTATTCGACCATGCCGAGGTCCTCGCTCATGCCCCATTCACAGACCATTTTGCGGGCCATGTTGGTAGCCATGCGGATGTCGCCCATTGCGCCGTTGGTGACATCACCAAAGATGATCTCTTCGGCAACCCGACCACCCATGAGGACGATCAACTGGGCCAAAAGCTCATTCTTGCGGTAGTTAAACTTATCCTCGCTCGGTAGGAACATGGTGGAGCCGAGGGATGGCCCACGCGGGATAATGGTGACCTTGTGAAGCGGGTCAGTGTGGTCCAGAAGCTCGTTCAAGATGGCGTGACCGGCCTCATGGTAAGCGGTGTTTTTCTTCTCCTTATCGGAGAGAGCCATACTGCGGCGCTCACGGCCCCAGCGGACTTTATCGCGAGCTTCTTCCATCTCCACGATCGT
>JALZWJ010000279.1 GCA_023300065.1 Akkermansiaceae bacterium | reverse complement strand
AAACCAACGAAAACTTGCTTCGATCTGGAGCCATCGATCCCCGCTGCAACCTGTGGCTTCAGCGAGGCCTCCGCCGTCTTCGCAGTCGCGACCGCCCGGTTCACCCGCTCCGCCGCGACCCGCATATCGGGGTTGGACCTCAGCGCCTCACTCACCAGCGCGTCCGCCCGCGCACCACCCAACCGGCTCACCCAACGGGTATCAATCCCCGCCTTCCCCTCCGGCGTCGCGGCCCATCCAGACGGGGCATCCTTCGAGATCTCCCCAATCCGGGAATCGGGGGCCTTAGCAACGCAGCCTACTAAGACCGCCGCGAGAATGGGCAGGAGTGATTTCATTTTAAGAAGCCGGCTTCACAGAAGTCGATGACGCGGTTCAGGGTGATAGAGAGTTCTTCGTCGCCGACTTTCCCGTCGGAGATTTTTTTCAAAAGGTCGCCGTGCATGAGCGTGTTTGAAAGCACCCCAAACGAAAAATGGATCCGCCAAAATACCTCCTCGGCAGACAAGCCCGGGCAAGCCTCCATAAAGGCTGGCACAAATCGCCCTGCGACCTCCCGGAACTCGCCCATGATTTCTTCAGGAAATTCATAAGGCCGGTCCCCCACCACCCTCCCCATCAATTTTACAAAGAGCTTCTCACTCAGCGGACTACTCTGCACCTCAGAAATCAAAGGCTCAAAAAAAGCCGCCAGGAGCGCGCGCACTGTCCGCACCTCTAACTCATCGAGCCGCCGCAGCCGCTCCTCATTCACCGGTGTCGCCATGCTCGCCACCACCGCATCGATCAACCCTTCTCGTGACCCAAAGTGATACGTCACCGAAGCGACATTCGCCCCCGCCAACCCCGTAATCTCTCGCACCGAGACCACCTCAAACCCCTTCTCCGCAAACAAGGCCGCAGCCGCTTTAATCAAAGCAAGCTTGGTCCCAGTCATCGTCTCCGTCGCAGTCCTCATTTTTTCAAACAACCGTTTAAACTCGAAACTCGATTTTTTCAAACAAATGTTTAAAAAACATCATCCACCTCCCCGCCCCTCTCAAAACTTACCAAAGACAAATCTTTTATTCTCACGTTTCATGACGAAACTCCCACCGTGACCGACCTCATCCACTCTGACTGCATCGCGGGAATGCAGACTCTGAAAGAAGGATCCGTGGATCTCGTCGTCACCTCACCGCCTTATAATATCGGCATCAACTATGGCACGTACGATGACACCTCGGACCGCTCCACCTTCATCCAGTGGTGCCAGGAATGGGCCGCCGAAGTGAAGCGTGTGATGGCAGACGAGGCCTCCTTTTTTCTCAATGTCGGCGCAGCACCTTCGGACCCACTCCTCCCCCACCAACTCATCCTCGCCCTCACCGAAGGCGGCCCAGAGTTCGTTCTCCAAAACACCTTCCACTGGATCAAATCAATCTCAGTAGAAACCAAAAAAGGCGACACCATCTCAGCGGGGCACTTTAAGCCCATCAACTCCAAGCGCTACGTCAACGACTGCCACGAGTACCTCTTCCACCTCACCAAATCCGGCTGCGTCCCCCTCCAACGCCGCGCTGCAGGGGTCGAATATAGCGACAAATCAAACATTACCCGCTGGGGACACACCGGCGGTGAGGACAAACGGTGCCGTGGAAATAACTGGTTCATCCCCTACGACACCATCCAATCGAGGAGTGAGGACCGCCCCCACCCCGCCACTTTTCCTGTCGCCCTCGTGGAGCAATGCATCCGCATTCATGGCCAAGATCAGACCCAGCACCTGCTCGACCCATTCTCAGGAATCGGCACCTCTGCCCTCGCCGCACAGCGGATGCAGGTCCCCCATTTCACCGGCTTCGATATTGACGAAGACTACCTCGAAACAGCGAGAGAGAGACTCACCATTGACGCGGAGGACACTTCCCAGCAACTTCCCTAAAACGATGCCCGATCCCACTCCAGAGCCTGTTGCCGAATTTACCAAAGTTGAGTCCATTTTTGTCCGCCATCGGAACTGCCTTATGGTGCGTGCGGACTTCACCCCCGTCTTCACGGACTACTATCTCCACTTGATGGATATTGGGGAACGCCACCCTGAGAATTTAGATGCCCCGCTCAAGGACCTCATCGCCGCTCTCACGCTCCACCTCGTGGCCCGCCCATGGGCCGAGACGATCGCCTGGACCGCGAATCTCCGGGCGCCTCGCGTCAACTTCTTCGCCACCGGTTCCTCCGTGAACGAATACATCGTCGGCCGCGTCTTCACCAAGGATGTCCGCGAGCCCGACCGTAACTTTCTCTACGCACAAACCAGTGTCCCGGGACAAAAACCTCGGAACTCCACCATCGAGGTCGAAACCACCGAGCCCTTGGAATGGATCGAACGCTTCTACCAGCAATCTGAACAGCGCCCGGGGAGAGCCTTCCGCCTGCCAGATGACACCTACGTCCTCATCGCCGCCCAGCCCGATTTCGATGAAGAATGGCTCCAAGGCCTCACCGATGAATCAGTCGCTGAAATTTTAGAGACCGAAAAAACCAAAGTCCTAGAAACGCGTAAATTTAAATTTGCCTGCGGGTGCTCGCTCGAAAAAATCCTCCCCACCCTCAGTGCGTGGAAAGACAAACCAGAGGAGCTCTTTGGTGAAGATAAAACACTGAACTTACAGTGCCCACGCTGTGCCAAAAAATATCAAGTTTCGCGGAGCGACCTCTAAAAACACTCTCCTCAAAGCTTAAATTTAAAGTGCTGGCAACGAAAGAAGGCCTAAAGTGAGTGAAAAATCACTTGACCAAACCCCTTTCGTCACAAACATACAACTGTCGGCAGGATAGCCTGCTGACCCTCTATACTAGGTGAGGTGTGCCCTGCACACCTCCACCCCTCTTCTCATTCTTCTCATCATGGCAAAAAAGAAAACGACCGCTAAGAAAGCAGCAAAAAAAGCCCCGGCAAAGAAAGCTGCTAAAAAGGCTCCAGCCAAGAAGGCTCCAGCCAAGAAAGCGGCTGCAAAAAAAGCCGCGAAGAAAGCGGCCAAGAAAGCTCCTGCAAAAAAAGCGGCC
>JALZWJ010000278.1 GCA_023300065.1 Akkermansiaceae bacterium | reverse complement strand
TCTGGTGAGTATCTCGCCTTAGTCAAACCAAATGGAGTAGGGCTTGTTACTGAATTTGCTCCTACTTACCCGGAGCAACGGCCAGATATCAGCTTTGGTATCGACACTCTTGGCTTTCAAAGGAGCTATTTTTTAAGCCCAACGCCAGGTGAGGATAATATCGACGGCTTTGCTGGGTTTGTTGAGGATACGTCATTCTCGTTTGATCGGGGATTTTATGACACCGCAATTTCGGTTGAAATTACTACCGAGACAGCGGGGGCCCAGATATTCTACACATTGGATGGCACGCCACCGACTGAGTCGAATGGGATTATTTACACAGAGCAAATTCCAATCTCAGAGACCACGGTCTTGCGTGCTGCTGCTTTCAAGGCTGGATTATTACAGACCAATATCGACACGCATACTTATATTTTCCCACTAGATGTCATCGAGCAGCCAAGTATGGATACCGATATCACGGAGGATCCGGTATTCGGCCCACAAATGGTAGATTCACTCCAAGCGGTGCCAACCATTTCGCTCGTGTTTGAGGGAGGCATCGACCGCACCGAGAAGGCGGCTTCAGTCGAATTGATTAATTTCGAAGCTGGCAGTATGCAGCTCGATGCAGGGATGGAGCGCTTTGGTAATCGTAATACGAATTTCACGAAACGTAGTTTACGCTTAACGTTCCGCAGGATCTACGGCCCGGGAAAGCTCGAGTTCCCCGTGTTTGACGGACATGACTATCCTATTCCGCCAGCCGCTCAATTTGACGCGGTAGAACTCCGCTCTGGGGGGCATGACATGTCACAACGCGGAGCTTACATGTCGAATCGCTTTACTGATGACACCATGATGGATATGGGGCAAATCGCACCTCACGGGCGCTTCGTTCATGTTTATATCAATGGCCTTTACTGGGGGCAGTATCATCTAAGGGAACGTTGGAATGCGGCTATGTTCTCGGAGTATTTTGGTGGTGGAGAAGAAGACTACGAGGCAATCAATGCGAACGATAATTTTGCGCAAGATTTAGCGCCCTATGACGGGACTGGTGAGTTCTGGGAAGAAGCGGAAGAGCTCGTGGAAGGAGCGCAGCCATTTGCAAATGCTGCCAGCCATATCGATATGGCGAATTACACCGATTTCATGCTGCTCTACGTCAGTGGTAGGTGTGAAAGCGAATTCCGTAGCGCTGGATCAAGGATACAAGAAGTGCCTTATAAGTTTTTCATGAAAGATGCGGACGGTTACCTGCGCTCTCCCACTCATTCTGTGACGGATCCGGGTCCGCTGGACCTGATCACGATCCTTGCGAACGAGGCAGATCCTGATTACAAAACCTTGTTAGCTGATCGCATTCATAAGCACTATTTTAACGATGGAGCTTTCACTCCTGCTGAGGCTATTGAGCGGCTTGACGAGCGCGTTGCTGAAATAGAGACCAGCTTCATTTCTGAATCGGCGCGCTGGGGCGAGCATAGCCCTGATTCTTGGAGAAGCTTTCAAGACAACCTGATCACGAATCACTTTCCATCTCTAACGGGCACCATGATCGGTCGCTTTGAATCAGCGGGAATGTATCCCGATTTAGATGCTCCGTCATTCTCTCAACATGGGGGAGCCATCCCATTAGGCTTCCAGCTCGATATCACAGCTCCAACGGGCACCATATACTACACGACAGACGGTAGTGACCCGCGTCAATCGATTGCTGATGGGGGAACAGGGAATGGGTCTATTTCTTCGACAGCAGTAGTTTATAATGGAGTATTGCCCCTCACCGAGCCAATCACAGAAGTTCAGGCGCGCGTCTTCGATGGTGAAAATTGGTCTGCTCTTAATGCCTCCACATTCGTGCAGGATCTTAGCTCGTTAGTGATTTCGGAAATCATGTATGATCCCTCACCACCGACTCCTGATGAAATCGCCGCAGGCTATAATGAAGGTGAAGATTTTCAGTTCATTGAACTTTATAACACAGGAACTGATAGCTTTGATCTTTCAGGATTACAATTTACTGAGGGCATCACATTCGACTTCAACACTGGGTCAATATCCTCACTGGCGGCGGGCGCGCGGCTCTTGATTGTTGAAGATCTAGCAGCTTTTGAATTCCGTTACGGAACTGGGCTTCCTGTTGCCGGAGTGCAGAGTGGTAAGCTGAATGATGGAGGTGAGACTCTTACCCTTGTCAACGGACTTGGCCAAACGCTCCACTCGTTCACCTACGATAATAACGCGCCATGGCCAAGCGAGGCAGCAGGTCTTGGTGCCTCGCTCGTTCTTATCGATCCGGGCTCACTTCCAGATCACGATCAAGCGGCGAGCTGGGCCGCCAGTAGCATCACTGCGGGGACGCCGGGGGGAGCCTCGATCACTCCGCAATCATATGCAGATTTTACAAACACTTTCGGAATTGGCGGGGAACTCGAAGACCCAGATGGTGATGGGATTTCTAACCTCCTTGAGTTCATACTGGGCAGTTCGCCAATCCAATCTTCACTTGAAGTGCTTCCTGTCGCAGGTGTTCAAACTCTGACTGTCGCAGGGGAAGCCGCTGAATTTTTAACTTTGAGTTATACCTATAACATCGCAATATCTGGCCTTACTTCTTCTGCGCAAGTGTCTTCCAATCTTACCGATTGGAATGAGGGAACAGGCTCCACGATTTTGATGAACACGAACTACCATGGGGATGGCACTGCCACTGTGATTTATCGCAGTGAGACTCCGGTGGGATCAACTTCGAAAGAGTTCATACGCGCCTTTTTTGAAATCACTGCTCCATGAAGCATCACTAACCTGCCAGGTTTATTATGCTGACTGCCTCTTCTAATATGAGATCAAGAGTAAAAATGGTGCTCGCACTTGCTGTGCTGTGCTGTTCTTCATGTCAGCGAAATAAGGATGCGCCTTCAGATTCTGAAGCGCCTGCCTCAGCCTCGAAACTGGCTGATCAGCGCATCCGTGAAATGGTGGCGAGCGAAGAACTGGTGCTGCAGCTCACGCCGAAGCTACGCCTGATCGCGACTTGGTTGATGTCAGGTTCGCGCGACGCTCTACCGAGCGAGATGATGAGCCAGGTTTCCCTCCCTCCTAGCTGGGATGGGCTCGATCATGAAATGAGTTGGGAGAGTGGCTCGTTTGGCGTGCTTTCGGCTAAATTAGGCGAAGCGTCGTTGGTGATGAAGACGAAGTTCGAAGGTGCTCAGCGCGGGCATTCAGGGAAAATTGTCGGAGTAAGAGCAAAGCAGAAGATGACATGGAAGCTGAGTGAGCCGGGTGGCTGGCAACTCGAAAAATGGGAGCCGCTTTCTTTTGAGAGTGAGACTTCCCCGAAGGCTCTTTTCCAAGAAGTCTTGGAGAAGGCTCTGCCAAATTCCTATGCCGTTGGAGTCGCACGCCGTTCGTATCAGGAGGAGTTGACCGAAGTCGCGTTTGCGAAAAGACGGCTGATGATTTCGAAGCTGGAGTATGCCAATGTGCCCGATATCGAAAGCACCTCTCAGTATCCAGTGGTGAGCGTCGTTGATTATGACGGAGATGGCTTTGACGATCTATTTATCAGTGCGCGAATCAGGCCTCCGCAATTGTTCCGGAATCTGGGGGATGGCACCTTCGAGGATGTCACGGATCGCGCCGGGCTAAATTCGGAAAATTATGTCAACTGTGCGATATTTGCGGATTTCGATAATGATGGCGATCAGGATGCTCTCCTAGGCCGCTCGATTGAGCCGACTCAATACTACCGGAATGATGACGGTCATTTTCACGAAGTGACCAAGGAGCTTAGCGATTTAGGGGATCAATATTTTGTAACAGGAGCGTCTGTCGCTGATGTGAATCGTGATGGTCTGCTTGATGTTTACCTCTGCACTTACAGCCCAGGAAAGGACGTTCCAGAGGCTTGGGAAAAACGCTATCTCTCAGCTGAAGAATCTCGGAAACTCGCTGTGATTTCGAAAGGATCACATCCTTATTTTAATGACCGTGGTGTGGCGAATGTTTTGCTAATGAACCGTGGCGGTGGTCGGCTAGAGCGAGCTGGTGGCGAATCGGTTGAGCTTTGGCGCAAGAGTTATCAACCCTGCTGGTTCGACGCAGATGGTGATGGTGATGATGACCTTTATGTTTGCAACGATTTTTCGCCGGATAGCTTCCTACGCAATGATACTCCAAGGGGGGCGGAGCAGCCGGTTTTTGTTGATGCCTTTGCCGAGGTTTTTCCGGATGGGGAAATGGCATTTGGGATGGGAGCCTCAGCCGGTGATTATGACAACGATGGCGATCTCGACCTCTTTGTCTCAAACATGTATTCTAAGGCTGGAAACCGCATTGCCGATGCTGTCGGCGAAATTGATCCACGCATTAGAGTGTCTGCGCGTGGAAATTTTCTCTACCGTAATGATGGCGGGGTGTTTTCTCAAGTTGCGGCGGCTGACGCGCCTGAGACTCGGGTCGGCTGGGCCTTTGGCGGTCAATTTGCTGACTTTAATAACGATGGGCTTCTCGATCTTTATGTCCCTAGTGGGCTCTACACTGCGCCGAAATCGATCGCGACTGAACGTGATTTGTGAAGTTGTTTTTGGAGCACGGTCGTGCGTTCCGATCCAACTCAGGATAAAGCATTCCGGACGCTAGATTCCTGGAAGTCTCCGCTGCTTAACTTTAATCTCAGCGTGCCACAGTCGAAGTCCGCGCCCTCAGGAAGTCCTGTTTATCTTAGTAATTCGTTTAGCGGCAACGAGCGGAACCGCCTGCTGATCGCTGGAGAAAACGGATTTTCTGACCGCTCGTTGGTCAGTGGGGTTGATTGCCGTGAGGATGCGCGGTCGTTTGCAGTGCTAGATTATGATGGCGATGGCTGGCTCGACATCGCGCTCGTTAGTATCAACGCACCCCGATTCCGCTTATTCCGAAATCGTTTTGGGGAGCTCGGTAGCACTGGCCGCGTCGTTCAGATCCAACTACGTGGAGGAAATGAATCATCTCAGGCCTCCATCGGCATGAGCAATCGTGATGGGATTGGAGCCTTGCTCAAAGTGACAACGTCACGAGGTAAGCGTATTTACCGCCGCTCTGCCGGTGAAGGGCTTTCGTCACAAAACTCTGCTGCGATCCGCGTGACCCTGATGGAGGGTGAGTCTCTCGATCGGGTGGAAGTGCTCTGGCCATCAGGCATCGTGACCGAATTTGACCCCATCCCCTCTAAGGCGATGATGGAGATTAGTGAGTCTGGTAAATTGGGGAAATGAATAACGATCTCCTCAATCGTGAGCTTCTTGAATCCATCGTAAGCGTCACGTAGAGCACCGGGTTGACGGTTGATCTGGGGTGTCACTATCAAGCGTACGATAGCCCTATGGTTGATAGTGATTATGACGCTTGATGAGGCCGCGCTTTGTCTTTGGCGGCGATGATTGCTCGCGGGGTGAGGGTGTGCACTTCTTGGTTGGTGCAGGATGGCAGCTTTTGGGGGAATGTTATTTCTGGGGGAGTCGATGGTGCTGCGATTGGCGTTGGCATCGGTAATGATTCTTGACGGGAGCGCTCTCATTATAGTGGGGACACGCAAGAAATAGAAGGCGCTAGGTTGAGGTGAATTAAGAGACCGGGCTTTTTTCTGAATAGGGTTTTTGATCTGGGCTGGGGGGGCGAGTTTTGGTCCATTCTGGATTAAGATCGGTTCTTTTATGAGGGTGATTTTTGTCGACGAATGCGGTCTTTTTGTGGGAATATCTTGCCAATGAATCAGTGGTTTTACAGCAAGGGTGGCGTTCAGGAAGGGCCTTTTCAAGAGTCCGAGATGCGTTCCCGCATCACATCTGGGCAGGTGAGTGCAAGTGATCTTGTCTGGCGTGAGGGGATGGCTGAGTGGCTTCCTCTTGCTCAGGTTGCGGAGCTTTCTGCACCAGCTGCGTCTGGTGCTGATGCTTCACCCTATGTGACGCCGGGGGCGAATCCTGCGGTAACTCCACAAGCGGGGGCATATGCGCCTGCACCACCCACGAGTGGCTTGGCAATTGCGAGTATGGTCTGTGGTATTCTCGCGATTCTTTCTTCCTGTGCTTATGTCGGGATTCTTTTCGGGATTCCTGCCGTGATTACCGGGCACATGGCGATGAAGTCATTCAGGAATCCTCAGGACTCCAAAGGCGGAAAGGGCATGGCTATTGCCGGTTTGATTTGTGGGTATTTGGGGAGTCTGATATCGTTGGTATTGATCGTAATTGTTGCTTTCGCTGTCAATTCTTCGGAGGGATTTATTAGAGAGGCAATGGATGAGGCTCAGCGGCAACAGCAAGAACAGATCGAAGAAATGGAGCAGGCTGAAGAGCAAATAAGGGAAGAGAATGCCGAGTAGGGCGAGTAGGGCGAGTAGGGCAACCTCGAGATGGCCGCGCTTCGTTCTGGTCATTCCGGTGCTGCTTGTGGCTCTTCTCGTATTCCGGATCTTGCATCCTATTTGGGGTAGCCAGTTGCCCAGTTGTCCCATTTTACTGCTGACAAAGCAGCACTGCCCCGGTTGTGGTGGGACGCGTGCGGCGGATGCGCTGGTGCATTTTCAATTTACCAAGGCGCTGGGTTTCCATGTGTGGTTTACCCTCATGATCTTGATCGGCTTACCGCTGCTCTTTTGGATGGCGGCTAAGGAGAAGTATCCCCGGATCGTGGGGCCGCGTTTCCATGTGGGATGGCTCTGGTTCAGCTTCGTCTCCTTAATCCTATTTGGGATTCTCCGAAATATGGAGGCTTTTAGCTGGCTGGCTCCTTCTGAGTGATCAGCTGACTAAGGCTAACGAGGCATTTTTTGATGCTTCTTCGCTTTTAGAGGAGTCCGTAGGGCTCGTAGTTCTGAGTTTTTTCGGTGAAGAATTGGTCTTTCAGCGAGTCGAATTGTTTGCGCCCTTCTTCACGGCCAAGTTCGAAAAGTTCTTCGATCATATCGACGTTGTCGAGGGTCCATGATTTTTCACGGATCTCGAAGTCGAATTGCCGATAGCGTTCTCCGAGAGCGACTTTTAAGGGGAATTGTGCTCCCTGAACTTGGAGTAAGCCCATCACTCCCGCGACATGCTTGGCCCAATACATGATGCCCGCTTCGTGGCCAGGAGGTGATAAGGAATGAGCGCTTTGTCCGGTTCCAATGGACAGCATGTGAATATCATTAGAGTTGAATGCGGATCCGTATGATTCTTTTGTGCACATGCCATCTTGGCAGCGTAAAATCCGTGCGGCCTCTGCCATCGCTACTAGGCTCGGGTCGTTGGCCCACAGGCCTCCGTCGACATAGGATTTGCCATCAGGCATCGTCTTGTGGGGGAAATAAGTGGGGGCGGCAGCGGCTGAGACAATGACGTCTGCGATCTTCCACTGATACTCGGGGCGCTTTGTCACTAAGTGAGGAGTCCGGAAAACGCAGGTCTTTCCATCCGTGAGGTTCACTGCGGGAATGAGGAGTCGGCAGTTACGGATATCGGCTAGGGAGACGTCTTTAAAGGCATCCAGCATGGCCGTCTCTAGGCTGTGGGGGCAGTAGCGAGCGCGGAAAAAATCGTCCGAATTTTGACCTACGAACATGTCTACGAGTTTGCGAATGGCTGGGTAGCACACGCGGCCGATATGCGCCGCTTTCATTTTGGGGCGCGCTTTGAAAATTTCGCTTCCGTGTGTGTTGTAGAAATTCTGCATGTCGGACGCGGTCAGACCATAAGCGAGGGCTGATGCGGTAATTCCACCGGTAGAAGTCCCCGCGATGAGATCAAAGTAATCGCTGAGAGGTCCATCGAGCTGAGATTCAATTTCCTTAAGAAATCCAATTCCGTAGGCTCCCCGTAGGCCTCCACCAGCTAGCGTGAGAATGCGAAACATTGGGGTGTTTTTAATGGAGGAGTCTGGGAATAGCCAATATTAATTATGTGGATAAGGATCAGGGGCCCTAGGGTGAGGAAGTCATTAAGTGAGGGCGCTCAATGAGGGCAAAAAAAATCCTTCCGGGCACGAGGAGTGCGCCGAAAGGAAAAATGAATCTAGAAAATAAATAGGGAGAAATTATTTCTTCATTTCTTTCTCCATCATCGCCTTCTCTTTCATCTGTATTTTTTCCCAGTGAGCATCAGCCTTCATGATGTAGCCCTTGGTGTCTTCTGCGAATTTCTTTTTGATGTTGGCGTTTTTGTTGAGGAAGATCTTACCGTCGATGACGGTGAAGGCGGTAGGATCGGATTCGAACTTCTTTCCAAGAGCCATTCCGTAAGCACAAAGTCCGTCATAGGCGGGGAGGAATTTTTCAGGGCTGGCGTTAAAGGCGTCTACGGCGCCTTGGCTGACGAAGAGGTAGGTTTGGCCATTGTGCTGGACTTTGAATTCTTCGGTGCCTTTGGCTGCGACATTTTTAGCGATGTAGCAGACTGGGCAGTAACCGCCGAGTGCAGGTGCCATCATTTTCTTGGTGTCATCAGCGAGGAGATTTCCGGCGAAGAGGAAGAGGCTAGCGAGGAGGATTTTTTTAAGTTTGCTCATGGTTCTTTGGGCTAATTTGTGGTGGCTCTGATTTCGTGGTAGCTCACGTTTGGTGGGACCCTCGGGAGGGGGGGATTTATTCCCGGATGACGGTGTTTTTTCAGAAAAATATGAGGGGTTTCTTATAATCAGGGGGGATTTGTAATCCAGTGATGAGCGGCTGCGGATCTCACGATTCCTCACGAGTTCTGGGTTTTGGAATGAAGAATTGCGAAGCGAGAGATCACCCTGCCTGTTGCCAGGCGAGGGTGCGAAGGGGCTGGATTATTTAAAGTGCTTTGGGCGGAGAGGGGGGTTGTAAGAATGTGTGAGGTTTATAGAGTCGAGGGATGACGTTGGAATTATTTGCGAGCCCGATCAGTAGTGTTGATACATCGACGAGGTTGGACTCTCTGACGATTGCGGGGAGCCCGGCGGAGTTGCGGCTTTTGGCTAATTTTTTAGCCCAGTCTGCGGACGAGATCGAGGCACATGGTCCGCATGTGAGGCATCGTGAGTTTTCGGCCGAGCCAGGGGTGAAGGCTTATGCGGGGGTGCTGCCGGAGGTTTATGTGAGTCAGTGTGTTTAGGGGCTTAGGTTTTGTGGTTTTTAACCACGGAATACTCGGATGACACGGAAGGTTGAGGGGGGGGCACCGCAGAGTGAACAGAGAAAGCAGAGCTAAGGAGGCGTTTTGTAGGATCTTTTAAAGCCCGTCATCAACCAAGCTCAGCTTTCTCTGTTCGCTCTGTGGATTAAAAATCCTCCATGAAGAAAAGGAGATGAGGCTATCATCCCTAGTCTGGAGCGAAGTTCATTCAGCTTGCTTTAGGAGTTTCTAGGGCTATTTTTTTGAGGCTCTTTCTTTGTGAGAGGGTTGCAAATAATTATCTTATGAATACAAAATTGATCAAAAATTTCCTTATCTCTGGTTCTGTCGCTATTTTCGCAAGCTCTTGTGGAGCAACTGGCGCTGACGCTACAGGTTTGGACGGTGTCACTAAGGCTGTTGGTGATGCGGCGGTAGATGCTGCGACGAAGAATGTGGATCCTCT
>JALZWJ010000277.1 GCA_023300065.1 Akkermansiaceae bacterium | reverse complement strand
CCCACTTCGGAGTTTCCCATCTGCCCCTCAGGCAGGCCGACATCCAGCCCCGAGGCGGAGAGGCAGCCCTTTGGGTAAAGGGGCTCCATCACATCGTGAAACGGAGTATCCGCCAACTCGACGGCGTTGCCATCTTGTTCAGCAGTTTGCTTACCACCGGGGTTGAGGCCCCAGCCATCACGGATAATTAAGACGACGGGTTTATGAGCCATTGCGGCCTTGTGGTAGGGGTTCACAGCCATTCAGAAAAGCTTAAACCCCTTCCATGATCAGCAAAGAGCCTTTAGGGGCTTTCTCCCCACTCCTTCGGCAGCCGTTGGGGCCGCCCGGCGGGCATCTGCACGAGAGCGAGCGCTTGGCGAGCTTTGATGAGCGGCCGGGGCTCGCCCTTCCGAAGAACGGTGAACTCACACCAGAATTTCACCTTACCAATCTCACTAACATGGCCTCGGATTTCGAGAACATCACCAAGGCGGGCCGGCATTTTATAGTCGATCTCAGTGCGCACCACCACGGGGAAGAGCTGAGTCTGCGCCATCGTGGCGAGGTCCAGCCCCATCGCTCCCGCGAGCTTCGTGCGGCAGGTCTCGATCATACGGAGGTAGGCGATGTTGTGCACGACCCCACCGCAGTCGGTGTCGAAAAACATCACCTCTTCCTCCGTTGTAAACTTTAAGTCCTCTAACTTCATGATCTACCAAACCGGTTTTTGATCAGAATCAAACGGAAGCCAAACGAGGGACACTGCGCGGATATCGATGTCCTTTTTGTAAGGCTTAATGGACTCGTTCTCCAGTTCGGTGGAAGAGGCGTCGAACTTAGATTCTAGTTGACGTATATCGTCGGCAAGCTCCGCCTCTAGATCAGCAAGATCACTCGCGATGAGTTCCAACTTATCCTCCGCCTGCTTTACGTCGCGGCGCTGCTTCATGACCCGGCTCGCACTGGAGATACCGCTGCTGCGTGACTTACGCCCACCGAGGAGACCGCCGAGCAAGCCACCGAGGATGGATGCGCCAGCCTGCCAAGTGGAGCTGCTCGCCTCCGCCTCTTCTTTCTCGATTGCGAGTTCCGCCCGCTCAAGTTGGCCGGTTTTTGTGCGGATCTTAGAGGCGTAACGGTCGCGGAGTTTCTCGACCGCTTCATCGCGCTCCTCGCGGCCTTTGATGGAAAGACGTGCGCGGAAGTCCCCTTCCGATTCGCCCAGCTTGGAATACATTTTATAGAGGGGAGCAAAGAAAAGCTTCACGCGCTCCTTACGGTAGACCCAGTCCTCGAACTCATCTTCAACTTGTTCGTAGTTGTCGGCATTCATGGCGTAGCCTGCCAGCTCGGCAAAGCCCGCACCCTTACGGGGTTCCTTATCGAAGCCCTCCAACGGCAAAGTGCAGCCGGAATCAGTGGACCAATCGATCGCCTTGGCGCCCATCGGGTTGACGAAACGCACGATGCGGGCGCCATCGAGATCTGCCTTGCTCGATGAGAAATGAACCTGCGCATCTCGGAGAAGCGCGGGGTGGTAAGTGACGTCATCCGCCTCCCCCGCGAAGGGTGCAAAGAGTTCTGAGACCCCCTCGCCGACCGAGGGCCGCTCGCTCTTTTTCGGAGCGGCGGAAGATTGGTTCATGCCCATTCCCATTCCTTTGGCGGGGGCTGAGGCGGAGGACGCCGCCGTTTCAAAGCGCTCCCGCTTTGGATCCATGAGCGTCTTGATTTGACGGCGCGTCAAGGGACCGCGGAGGTAACTCATGACCCAACGTACATGGAAGACGGCGGGGCCATCTTCGTGGACATTATTCATGAGGAAGACGCGGCTATCGAGGCCAGAGAGGAGGGTCTCCATCTGCTTCCGATTAAAGCCGCCGCCTTGCGCATCAGCGGCACCAGCGAGGCCATCAAGGACGCGGGCTTTATCGCGCTCTGTCTGCATGCGACCTAGGAACCAGGTTCCCATATTAGAGAGAGCTTTGTAATCTAGATCGACCGGGTTCTGCGTGGCCACCAAGATGCCTAGACCGAAGGCGCGGGCCTGCTTCAGCATCGTCATGAGTGGCTTTTTACTCGGCGGATTTGCGGTGGGTGGAAGGTATCCGTAAATCTCATCCATGTAGAGGAGCGCCCGCAAACTGGTGGTTCCAGACTGCATGCGCATCCACGCGAGCATCTGGTTAAAGAGGAGCGAGACGAAGAACATGCGCTCGCTATCGCTGAGGTGGGCGATCGAGAAAACGGAGATACGGGGCTTACCATCCTCGTCATACATCATGCGCTGGATATCGAGCGGAGGTCCCTCTAGCCAAGTCGAGAATCCGGGGCTGGCGAGGAGCGCATTGAATTTCAGGGCAAGCTTTTGGCGGTCTTTCACCCCTAGGAAAGACTCCAGATCGATGACGCCGACTTTGCCAAAAGGTGGTTTTTGAATATTCCGAATGAGCGACTCCAGCGTGAGGGATTGCTCAGCGGCCCAGCAATGCGCGAAGATGGAACCGAGGAGAATTGCCTCAGGAGACTGGATAGGATCAGCATCGACCCCGACTAAAGACAGCAGTGAAGAGACGGTGGACTCGACCCGCTCGCCCAGTAGCTCGCCATCATCCATCACCTCGAAGGGTGGGACATCGAGCGAGCTGAGAATCGAAACCGGAATACCAGCTTTACTGCCCGGCGTGAAAACATTGATATCGACCTTATCCTTTAGCGTGCGGACGCGCTCAGGAGATTGGTGCCACTCACCAGTCCCCTTCTCCCACATCTTAGCCGTTTCCTCGGCGAAGGCATCGGGGTCCATTCCTTTTTTACGGGCATCATCTTCATTGATCCAGGGGCGGAAATCCTTGCCCGCGAAGTCAGGAAAAGTGAGAAGGAGGTTTGAAATATCTCCCTTAGGATCAACCACGATGGCAGGAATCCCGTCCATCGCCGCTTCCTCTAACAGACTCAGACAGAGGCCAGTTTTACCAGAGCCGGTCATCCCTAAGACGACACCGTGGGTGACCAAATCCTTTGAATCGTAGAGGAGGAGGTCATCGGTAACCTCACGTTTCTCAATATCATACTCCTTACCGAGGTAAAAGGATCCCATCTTTTCGTAATCGCTCACAGTGTCAGGCATAAAGGTTAATAGCCGAGGAATTGGGATTTTCTAAATCCTAAATTCCACTTATTGTCATGAAGTGACTGAATCCCCTCCACGCGCTTGGGCCGAGATCGATCTCGCCGCCCTCCAACACAACCTCCGCATCGCCCGCGAGCACTCCGGCAAGGAGGTCATGGCCGTGATCAAAGGAGGCGCTTACGGACACGGATTACTGGAAGTGGCCAAGGCTCTAGACTGTGAAAAACTCCCCTTCCTCGGCGTCGCCAACACAGGAGAAGCCCGCCAACTCTATGACGCAGGCATTCAAACCACCCCATACATCCTCGGTGCAACCCTCCCCGCTGAGCGCGAGGAGATTGCGGCACGTGGCTGGACGCCCTGCCTGTGCTCACTCGAAGAAATGGAACACTTTGACCGACTCGGCCAAAGTAAAGCCGTAGAAGCCCACCTCGCGCTCGACACCGGAATGGGTCGCGGCGGCTTCCTCCCCGATCAACTCGGAGCCGCGCTCGACAAACTAAAATCCTGTAGTGGCATTAAACTCACCGGCGTCGGCTCTCATCTCCCAGTGGCCGATGAGGACCCAGCCTTCACCCGCTCACAATTCGAACTCTTCGACTCCCTAGCCGAGAGCATTCCCCACGACGCAAAGTTCCACATTCACCTCGGAAACTCCGCCGGCCTTCTCGCTTACGAGAGCCGCACCACCAACCTCGTCCGCCCCGGCCTCCTCCTTTACGGAATCTCTCCCATCCCAGAACACCAGAGCCTCCTCCAACCGGTCATGACGCTAAAGTCACGCGTCTCCGTGATCAATCATCTCCCAAAGGGACACGGAGTCTCTTACGGACGCACCCTTCTCACACGCGATACCAAGGCCGCCGTCCTTGGCCTCGGCTACGGCGATGGCTACCCACGCGCCCTCTCAGAAAAAGGAGCGGAAGTCCTGATCAACGGAACCCTTTGCCCCCTTCTCGGGCGCGTCACGATGGACCAGATCATCGTCGATGTCACCCACCTCCCCCACTGCCAAACCGGCGACGAAGCGATCCTCTACGGAAAAGACCTCCTCGTCTCAGACCTCGCCGAAAAAGCAGGCACCATCGCTTGGGAAGTGCTCACTCAGATCACTCCACGTGTCACACGCGTCTACCGCTGAAGCGTAATCTCATCCTCCGGTTGTAAGAAGGACCGCGCTCGCAGGTCATCGTCACCAAAATCCATCATCACCGCCCCACTCTCCCATTGATTAAAGAGATGGTAGCCCTGTAACCGCACCTGCTTCACCCAGAGATTTTTCGGCATCTCAAAAGGCGGATATTTACCAGCGCTCGTGATCACGATCCGCGCCCCCGTGGCCTCTAAAAATTGAAGCTGCCCCGAAACGCCCCAGACGTGCCTCCCCATAATCACCACATCCGCGCGCAGATCCGTGCCATCGGCGATCAAAGCCTGCTCATCATCGATCCCCAAATCCCCCGTCACCAAAACCTTCCACCCTTTCCAATGCACCTTCATCACCATGATCCGGTCATCGGCAAGCCCCACAGAAGAAGGCTGCCCCTCCCGAATGATTTCGACAAAGACCTCATCATCTAGCTGATAACGCTCGCCCCTCTTTCCCGTCACCAGCTCACAGCCTAGACCCTCCGCCTCTGCCATAAATTCCCGGTAACTCGGACTGCGAGCCCTCACCACCGGTAGGATCGCTTTTCTTAAACTACCACGCTCCAGCAGCATCGGTAATCCACCCACATGATCTCCATCTGGGTGCGTTAAAAACACCGTCTGCAAATCAACATTCCATCGAGCTAGGATCGAACGCAGCTCATCATAAAAAAACGTCCGCCCGCCCACATCAACCATCGCGCCCCCCTCCACATCCAAAAAAGAAGCGGCCCCACCATCATGACAATCAAAGGCCACCCAGTCAGCAGGAGCTAAGCGGTGAGACTGCCAATGACCCAACGGAACCTTCGAAAAACCCCTCGCAGTATAAAACGCACCCGTCGCAAGTACGGAGTTCACTTGATTTGTCCTCCGGCTCAGCGACTGACTCAACGCCCCCAAAACCACCGACAGCAACGCCAACCCTAAAATCGCCCACGTCGCTGGGATTAGAAACAAACTCGTCAGCACCGAAATTGGAGTCACCACCCCAAAATGCCAGATCATAAAAGGGAGAGACCCCAACCACGCCGCCACCGAACTCGCGCTAAGATCTGCAAAAAACTTCCGCCCTTTCATCACACTCCGCGCTCTATCCGTCAGTAATCGAGACGGGTAAAAAGGATCCAGCTCCGCGATCTTCCCCGTCACTCTCAGCGCCACCCCCACCCCTAATCCGATCGCCACCAAAACTCCGTAGGAAAGCTGAAAACCCACCTCGTGAACTTGCGCGGGCCTCCAGAAAATCACCAAAATCGTGCTCAGCGAGAGAGCATTAAAAAGCGAAGGGCGGCGGCGCAGTAAATAGGCCCCCAAAAAACAAACCGCCATCACCGTCGCGCGAATCACCGGCGGCCGCAACCCAGTCACCAAAGCATAGGTCACCATCATAAAAATCACCCCAAAGACCCCCACCCGCCGTGGAATCGGTAACAAGCCGAAAATGATCCAGAAAAAACTCCCCACCAAAGTCACATGCAGCCCACTCACCGCAAACACATGCATCGCCCCGCTTTCACGGAAAGCCCGGCTCACCTCAGAATCATGCGGTGGCTTCTCCCCCAAAACCATCGCTTGGATCACCGCTCTGCCGGATGACTCCTCCGCCAACCCATACGTCATTCCCTCTCTTATTTTCCCTCGGAGAGACTCCGCCCAGCGTAACGGAGCCCCATACCAAACCCGCCCGATCTCTTCCTCATCATGAACGAGCAACCCACCATAAACTCCGGCACGCCGCCACAGATCAAGCTGAGGATATACCCCAGGATTACGAATCGCCTCAGGGACAAAAAACACACCTCGTATCGTCAAAACCTGCCCCGGTTCATGAGTCTCACTCTCCACTACCACCACCTTCCGCTCCCGTCCCTCAACCACCAATTTGCCATACCTCTCCTTCGTAAAAGGCCCCGTTTGTGGCCCCATCGTTAGAGTCCCCGTCACAAACTTACTCATCGGAGTCGCTAAACTCTCCTTTACCGGATCATCCAGAGCTGCCGCACGCCACCCCACCGTAATGGCCAACACAACCAAGCACCCCCAGCACACACGCTGCCTCCCAGCCACCATCAACCCCAAACCGAGAAAGAACAAAGCCCACCAACCAGACTCAGCCCACACCGCCCCAGCTAGGCACCCCATCGCCAGTGGCATGATAGGAGCCACCGCGCGGACATAAATCAACGTCCTCCCACCCTTTCTTAAAAACCACTTCACACTGCTCCCAGTTCACGGAGTCGGTGCGCCGCGTTTGCCGAATGCCGCGTCCCATCCAGCGTCTCAACCACCTTTTTCAAAGTCACAATCAACGCCTCCCGATCATCCAGATCCTCCTCATAGATCTCCGCGATTCGGAACATCAAAAACGCCCCATCTTCCGCCGCCCACTCATGGTCTTCCAAAGCCTCCTCCAAAGTGCTCACCGCCACCACAGGACTTTTTAACTCCACTCGTTGCAGCTTCGCGATCTCCACCACCGGGTAGCGATCCTCTCGATTTTTCAGCCATTCTCTTCGATACACCTGAATCGCCTCCGAATAATCCCCGGCAGCCACCGCCGCCCTCGCCTCAACGCGAGGATCATCCTCCACCTCCGCGCTCGATCCCATAATCTCCTCCCCCAACTTATCGA
This sequence comes from Akkermansiaceae bacterium, assembly GCA_023300065.1. Lineage (GTDB taxonomy): Bacteria > Verrucomicrobiota > Verrucomicrobiia > Verrucomicrobiales > Akkermansiaceae > SW10. The sequence goes on along the minus strand of JALZWJ010000277.1, from coordinate 1,397 downwards.
CAAACATCGGCAAAATATAGAGCACCGTCAAAACACCCCCATAGATCACCGTCATCAACATCGGCACCCCCACCTTCACCATCCCAGAGAATGATCCCCCCTTCTGCTCCACCCCGCGCAACTCAGGATAGAGCCCTTGCCCGCCCTCTAAAAACGCCTCCTCAGCGGCCTTCTCCGCCTCAACCGCCTCCCTCTGCGAGGAATTCCAAGCGAAGATCGTGTAGAGAACTAAAACCCCCAAAACCACAGCATGAATGATCATTTTTCTATCCATATAAATTAAGCTCTAGCTCATCATAATTTCTAACCACTGAAAAGGATCGACCCAAAAAAAAGAGCCATGGCACGTGCCATGACTCTCTGAGAAAATAAGAGATCGTCCTCGTTTACTTAGAGTAAATCACCTGAGTAGGCTGCTCACCACCAAGTGGGCGGAGAGGCGGGACAGGCTCTTCACCAGTGCAGCAGCCACATGAGCTGAGAGCAAGGGAACCGAGTGCAAAAGCACCGAGAGCAAGAATTTTGATGGATTTCATCGGGTTCGTATAATTTATTAGATGAGAAAAAAAGAGCCGGAGTGGTAGTAAAACTACCGGCCCCGACTCAAATTTTTCAGTAATCAGGATTACTTAGTAGGAATCGAGATTGGAGCAGGAGCCAAAGGCGCCAAGGAAGGAGCGCTGCCAGAACCGATGCCTGAACCACTTCCGATAGCGCTGCCGCAAGAAGTAAGAGAGAAGCCAGCGAGAGCTGCGACGAGACCGAGGATTGTTGCAATTTTCATTGTAATTTTTAGTTTTGTTTTTGTTGTTCAAGGAAACAAACGTGACCGCTTATCCCCCAAGAGGATCGGCAAGAGTCAAACACTCACCGTTCCAAGTTGATGATAGAATAGTGATCTACTAACCCCTTGCAAGTGATTAAGGACTCTTTTCTATTTTTTTCAGAGTAAACCCCTTCAAAACTGGGATTGCATCACAGAAGAACCCCGATAACGTCCCGCTCCTCATGAACAATCACCCTCATGTCGCCATCGTCGGAGCCACTGGAGCAGTCGGACGTGAAATGCTCATCTGCCTTTCAGAGCGCAATTTTCCTATCTCAAAACTCACTCTCTTAGCCTCCGCTCGCTCCGCGGGACAAACCCTCACCTTCCGAGGCGAGGACATCGTCATCCAGGAACTAACCGAAACCTCATTCCAAGGAATTAACATCGCCCTCTTCTCTGCCGGAGGAGGCATCTCAGAAAAATTCGGCCCCATCGCCGCTGACGCCGGCTGTGTCGTCATTGATAACTCCTCAGCCTTCCGCATGGACCCACAAGTCCCACTCGTCGTTCCAGAAATCAACCCAGAGGCCGCCCTAGATCACCCGCGAAACATCATCGCCAACCCGAA